>CAYQMP010000021.1:0-11908 GCA_964418615.1 uncultured Chthoniobacter sp.
TTCCGCCAGTCCGCCGAAGGCGGTGTCGAAACATCCCGGTGGGATGAAGAACGCAGTTCGAGCCGGAGACGGATCGCCGCAGGCGATCAATCCCACCCCTTCCGTTTTTTCCTGGGGATGAGAGCCTTGGTTCGAGCCGAGCGCAGCGAGACAGGCGAAGCCAATCCTACCCCTTCGGTTTTTCAAGGTGGATCGCGCCCTCCGGGCGCGATATCGGTTGATTTATCGCGATGGGGACATCGCGATCCACCTACAGACCTGCGGAAAGAAAGCCGTTGTTGTAGGGCCAGCCGGCGGCGGTGAGGGTCTCGTAGTCCTCGGGGCTCAGCAACTGGACGAGATCAAGGGTGGTAAGGTCCGGTGAGACGGCGATGGGTTCGGCAGTGGGGCGGGGCAGGACGGCGACGATGACCAAAGCGGCCACGGCGGCCGGTGCGAGCCAGCGGAGGATGGGGGCAAGCCATGAGGCGCGTGGCTCGTCGGCTTGGAGCTGCCGCATGACCTTGGCGGCGAAGAAAGGCGGCGCGGACGGGCGTCCGGCTTGGCCCATCAGATTCCAGAGTTTTTGGTCGTCCATGATACCTTGAACCCCGGCCCGACGCGAAGGTTGCGGTCCGTTTTGCATGACGGGCCTCAGCGGTCACATGTCGTGGGGCTCGAGATAGCCTTCCAGCTGGCGCAGGCGGGTGGGGTGGCGCATTTTGCGGAGGGCTTTGGCTTCGATCTGGCGGATGCGTTCGCGGGTGACTTTGAACTGCCGCCCGACTTCCTCGAGGGTGCGCGGGTAGCCGTCGACCAAGCCGAAGCGTTGCTCGAGCACGCTGCGTTCGCGGTCGGTGAGGGTTTCGAGCACGTCTTTGATCTTGTCCTTGAGCAGGATGATGGCGGCGCTGTCGGCCGGGTTCTCGGCCGATTTGTCCTCGATGAAATCACCGAAGCTGGTGTCGTCGCTGTCGCCGACCGGCATTTGCAGGGAGATCGGGGTCTGGGCCATTTTGAGCACGGCACGGACACGCTCGACGGGGAGCTGGATTTCGTCGGCAATCTCGTCGGGCGACGGCTCGCGTCCGTATTCCTGCACGAGCTGCTTCTGCACGCGGATGAGCTTGTTGATCGTTTCGATCATGTGCACCGGGATGCGGATGGTGCGCGCTTGGTCGGCGATCGAGCGGGTGATGGCCTGGCGGATCCACCATGTCGCGTAGGTGGAGAATTTGTAGCCGCGGCGGTATTCGAATTTTTCCACCGCCTTCATCAGACCCATGTTGCCTTCCTGGATGAGGTCGAGGAAGGAGAGGCCGCGGTTGGTGTATTTTTTGGCGATGGAGATGACGAGGCGCAGGTTGGCTTCGACCATTTCGGTCTTGGCCTTGTGCGCGGCGCGGTGCCAGCGGCGGAGGTCGCCGTAAGATTGTTTGAAGACGTCGGGCACCATCCATGCGCGGTGGGCCAGGTCGGTGATGCGCTTGTTGAGTTCGAGGGCTTTTTTCTTGGCCTCGGCACTGCGCTTGGCGCGGCTGTTGGCCTTGCCGAATTCGCCGTTGAGGTGGAGCAGGGTCCGGTGCATGTCCTCGGCGGCCTGCACGAAATCGTCGGTGATCTTCTGCTTGTAGAAGAACTTCGGATAGTGGGCGCGGATGCCGGCGAGGGCCTTGTCGAAATTTTTGACCACCTGGGCGGACGGCTTTTTGCTTTTGGCAAGGCCGGCGAATTGGCGGTCGATCTTCTGCGCGGCGGTCTTGATCGTGGCGCAGAGGCGCGGGAGGGCTTTCATGTAGCGCTCACGGCTCTCGATCTTCTTGTCCATGATGACGCGGTCGAAGCGTTCGCGCTGGTCGAGGAGTTTCTGGGCGAGGTCGAGGTGGGCGCGGGCGACGAAGCCCATGCGGTAAACGATGTCCTGCACCTTGAGTTCGGCGTCCTCGATGCGTTTGGAAATTTCCACTTCCTGCTCGCGGGTGAGCAGCGGGACTTGTCCCATCTGCTTGAGATACATGCGCACCGGGTCGTCGAGGATGTCGAGACGCCCGTCGGCTTTCTCGTCCTTCTCGGATTTCTCCTCTTTTTCCTCTTCTTTGCGCGGCGCTTTGTCCGTGTCGATGTCGCTTTGTTCGATCAGCTCGATTTCGACTTCGCGCAGGCGGGTGATGATTTTGTCGATGACGTCCGGGTCGTTGACCGCGGACGGCAGGTTTTCCTCGAGGTCGTCGAAGGTCAGGTAGCCCTGATCCTTGGAAAGTTTGATCAGTTCGCGGGTTTTTTCCGCGATGAACTTGTCGACATCGACGGCCGGCGTCTCGACGACGAGTTCGTGCGCGCCGTTTTTGCCGGCCGCGGCCTTTTTCTCCGGCGCTTTTTTGCCGGAGGCTTTGGGTTCGGGCGGTTTCTTGGCCGGTGCTTTGGCCGGAGTCTTTTTCGCCGCGGGTTTGGGAGCCGCCTTTTTCGGTGCAGGCTTTTTGGCCTCCGGCTTCTTTTTCACTTTGGCCGGTGCCGGCTTTTTCTTGGCCGCGGGCTTCGCCTTTTTCGGGGCGGGTTTGCGGAGCGGCTTCTTGGGCTTGGAGAATTTGACGGGCTTCTTCTTCGGTTTGGTGGCCATAGCGGATTTCGGTCGTCCGGGAGGTCTGTCGGAAGAAATCCGCCAGCCTTGCCCCGGCACGGATGGTGTCAGTGCGACCCGCTAATCTGCCGGATCTCTTGCGTGATGTCAACAACCTCGGCCTGCAAGCGGCCCACCTCGGCAGGGGCCAACCCGGTCTGGCGCAGCCGGGCGGTCAGGGCGGCGCGGCGGCTTTCAAGTTGCCGGCGACGCAAAGACCGGAGGGTGTCGCGGACGATGGCGGCGGGGTCGGTTGGCGGTCGGCCCATGAGGAGGGCGGCAAGGATGGACTGGGCCTCGGGGGATTGGGCGGCCAGAAAGGCTTGGGTAGCGGACGGATCGGACGGGTCGAAGTTGGCCCCGAGGCATTTTTGCAGGAGGGCGAGGCCGGGGCGCCCAGCCAGCACACCGGTATCTTGGGTCGCCAGCCACTGCCGGGCCTCGGCGCTGACCAAGACGGCGTGGAGGAGAAGGCGCATGGTTTGGTCGGGGGCCTCGTCGGGCGCAGGTTCGTCTTCCGTGATTTCTTCCGCTTCGGCTGCGGTGGCAGGTTTGTCGGGAATTGCCTCGAGAAAGGCCTGCGGGGAGAGGGTGAGTCGCGGTCCGAGCCTCGCGGCGAGGGATTCGCGGGCCACGGCGTCAGGGAGGCTGGCGGCGAAGCCGGCCAGTTTGCGGATGAGGGCGGCTTTGGACGATGCGTTGTCGAGTTTGCCGGTGGACGCGGCTTCATCGAGGGCGAAGTCGAAATAGTCGGGAGCCGCGTCGATGAGCGCACGAAAAGCATCCGCGCCCTTTTTGCGGATGAGCGAGTCGGGGTCCTCGCCGACCGGGAGCGGCGCGACGCGCACGCCGAAGCCGGCGGCGAGCAGAATGGGCAGCGAGCGCTCGACGGCCGTGCGCCCGGCACGGTCGGAGTCGAAACAAAGCACGGCGGTTTCGGCGTAGCGTTTGAGCAGGCGCGCCTGTGCCGGGGTGAAGGCCGTGCCTTGCGGGGCGACGACGTTTTGCAGCCCGCTCTCGAAGACGCGGATCAGGTCGAGTTGCCCCTCGCAAACGATGGCCAGCCCGGCATCGGCCAGCGGACGCCGGGCTTTGTCCAACCCGTAAAGCGCACGCCCCTTGGTGAAGAGCGGGGTCTCGGGGGAATTGACGTATTTGGCCGGATCCTCGGATGGCGGGAGAACACGCCCGCTGAAAGCAATGACTTCGCCGTAGTCGTTGCGGATGGGGAACATGAGGCGCTGGCGGAAACGGTCGGCCAAGGGTTTGTCTTCGCCTCCGTGAAAGAGCCCGCTGGCGCGGAGTTCGTGGTCCTTGAACCCCGCGGCACGCGCGTGTTGGAGCAAGGCGCCGCGGCTGTCGGGTGCGTAACCGAGGTGCCAATTTTTCGCGATGTCCGAACTGATGTCACGGGACTTGAGGTAGTCACGGGCGGCGGCGCCGGCGGGGGAGCGGAGCAGGTTGGCGTGGAACCAATCGGCGGCCAGCTTGTGCAGTTCGAGGAGTCTCCCGCGCAACTCGCGGCGCTTGTCGTCCCCGGGGGCGGAGGCTTCTTCGATCAGGGTGACACCGGCTTTTTGGGCGAGGCGGCGGACGGCGGTGACGAAGTCGACGCGCTCGTATTCCATGACAAACTTGAAGACGCTCCCGCCCGCCCCGCAGCCGAAGCAGTAGTAAGCCTGCTTCTGCGGACTGACGTGGAACGACGGGGATTTTTCGCGATGGAACGGGCAGAGGGCGCGCCAGCTGGTGCCCGCGCGTTTGAGCGGGAAGTAGCCGCCGATGACCTCGACAATGTCGCTGGCCGCGGCAACGCGTTCGATGCTTTCCTCGGCGATGCGGGGCATGGCGGGAGTGTAGCCGAGGGGGCAAACCGGCGCGCGGGAATTCGTGCCGCCAGAATGCGCTTGAGGGGGGTGCGTCGGCGGGGAACAGTGAAGCGATGAAGAGCTTGCTCGCCCTCCTGCTGGCCGCGACCTGCGTGGCACCGGCATGGGCCGCGAAAAAAGATGCGGCGTCGGCCGACGAAGCGCCCTTACCGGTGGTGACCTCGCTCGGCGGCGAGATGCCCGAGGGTGCGGTGGTGGTCATCCCGTTGAAAGGCGCCGTCTCGCAGGCGCAATTTTACTTTCTGCGCCGCATCCTCAAAATGGGAGAGGCGGCCAATGCGTCGGCCTTCATTTTGGATATGGACACGCCGGGCGGGGAACTGGGCGCCGCCGTTGAGATCCTGCAGGCTTTGATGAAAGTCGAGGCCCCGACATTCACCTACGTCGATCCCAACGCGGGTTCGGCCGGAGCACTCATCGCGCTGGGGACCGGACAGATTTGGATGGCCCCGGTCAGCGCGATCGGGGCGGCAGCGCCGGTCATGGGCACAGGCGGGGAAATCCCCGAGACGCTCAACGCGAAAATTGTGTCATACTACTCGGGTTATTTCCGCAGTGCGGCCGAGAACAACGGACACAACCCGGACATCGCCGTGGCCTTCATCAACAAGGACGAGGAAGTGAAGGTCGCCGGCAAAGTGATCAGCGAGGAGGGGGAATTGCTCACCCTCAGCGCGCAGGAGGCCGTGGAAAAGATCGGCGGCAAACCGCTGCTCGCCAGCGGCATCGCGGGCTCGGTGGCGGAGCTGGTCCGCGATGCGGGATTGACCGGACCGGTGGTCGAAGCTGAGCCGAGCGGCTTCGAAAAAGCGGCATTTTACATCACCATGCTTGCGCCGCTTTTCCTGCTCGGCGGGATCATCGGGACCTACATCGAATTCAAATCGCCCGGCTTCGGCGTGCCGGGGGCGATCGCGGCGGTTTGTTTTCTCCTCTTCTTCGCCGGTCACTATGTGGCCGGCCTGACCGGGATGGAGGTCGTCGCGGTTTTCGTCCTCGGGCTCATGCTTGTCTTGATCGAATTGATTTTTATCCCGGGGATTATTGTCCTCGCCCTGACCGGAACCGTGATGATGTTCGGGGCGCTGCTTTGGGCCATGGTCGATTATTACCCGAGCGCTCCGGAGTGGCCGTCGCTCGATGTTTTTCTCCTGCCCTTGGCCAACCTCGGCGTGGCCATCGGCTTGTCGGGTGTGGTCATTTTTTTTCTCGCGCAGTTTTTCCCGAAGCTGCCGGTGCTGCGTCGTCTCGTGCTGACCGCGAGCGAGCCGGGCGGGGGATCGCTGACCATGGACGAACCGGGCGCGGGGCGTTTGTCGGTGCGTGCGGGTGACCGCGGCAAAGCACTCTCCATGTTGCGTCCGGTCGGGCGCGCCGAGTTCGGCGGGCAAAGCTACGATGCGCGGAGCGAGGGGGATTTCATCGCGCCCGGTGCGGAAGTCGTGGCTCTGCGGGTCGAAGGCAGCGAGGTCGTGGTGGAAAGGACCTGAGGTGGGCGGCGAGTTTGTCGCGCTCGCCGCGGCGATTTTTGTCGTAGCTCTGCTTTATTCGTCCGTCGGCCACGCCGGTGCCTCGGGTTACATCGCGGTGATGACGCTCTTCGGCCTCGGGGTGGAGGTGATCCGTCCGACTGCATTGGCGCTCAACATCCTCGTCGCCGCCATCGGCTTCGTCCAATGGTGGCGCGGCGGGCATTTTTCCTGGTCGCTCTTCTGGCCGTTCGCACTGTTGTCCGTGCCCGCGGCTTTCGCTGGTGGTTGGCTGGAAGTGCCGGCGCACTATTTGAAAATCCTGATCGGCTTGGTCCTCTGGTTTTCCGCGTGGCGTTTGCTCTATCGCAAAACGGATCCGCCGGACATCGTGCCGCCGCAGCGCGCAACAGCCATCGCCTCGGGCGCGGGCTTGGGATTTTTGTCCGGCCTGACCGGAACCGGCGGCGGTATTTTCCTCACGCCGCTCATGCTTTTTTGCCGCTGGGCCAAAGTGAAACAGGTCGCAGCTGTATCCTCGCTCTTCATCCTGCTCAATTCGTCCTCCGGTCTCGCCGGCTACGTGCAGAGTGGACGCCAACTTCCCGAGTTCGCCTGGCCTTTGGCCGTGGTTGTGGCCGTCGGTGGCTTTGTCGGTTCGCGTCTTGGCAGCCGGCACCTGCCGGCCCGCGGGATCGCCTTGCTGCTGGCCGTGGTGTTGGGGAGCGCGGGAACGCAACTGGTGTTTGGATGAGGGGCTGATGGCGTGGTCGCGGAGGGCGAACGTCCCCGCGAGCCGAGCGTGTTCCGCGGCAGCCGGATCGGCAACCCTCCAAAAGTTTTGCGTTTCGGGTCGTCCCAACTTTCAACGCGGCCGCGTTGAAAGTTTGCGAAACGTGCGTTTGAGAAGAACCGTGATGCATCGTGTCCCGCTATACGAAGAGACGACTGGGTGATTCGTGTTTGCCGAGGTGGATCGCGATGTCCCCATCGCGATTTTCTTCTGACCCATCGCGCCGGGACGGCGCGATCCACCATGGGCTCTACCCGCCGGCGACCATGCGGATGATTTCCAGGCGGTCGCCGTCGCGGAGACTGGTTGCTGCCCACTCGGAGCGGAGGAGCGCGGTGCCATTGTGCTCGACCAAAGCGGCGGCGAGGGGGAGGCCGAGTTCGGCGACGAGTTCTTCGACTTGGGTCGCTTTGACCTCGCGGTCTTTTCCGTTGAGGACAAGTTTCATGCTCCGAGGATGGCGCGGTCCCAATCTTTCCAAACGGGTTCGAGTCCGAGTCGGCGCAGACGCGAGGCGACTTCTCCGGGCGTGCGCTGGTCGGAGGTGGAGAATTGCTCGGTGGCCAGAGCATCATCCGGCGTGTCGCAGGCCATGGCGCGTCCCCGGACGGTGAGGTGGAGGTTGTCGCGTCCGAGCCCGGTGTATCCGCCGGGTTCGGTGTGGCTGCCCGCGCTCATCATGGTGACGCCGAGCGGGGCGACGGCGTCGCGCAGTGCGGCGGGCTCGCGTGTGCTCATGACGATCCCGACGCGGGGAAAATGCAGGCGGAAGGCGCAAAGCATCTGGACGAAATCACGGTCGTGCAGGGGATGCGTCGGTTGGAAGCCGCCGGCTGCGGGGCGCAAACGCGGGAAGCTGAGGGTGAAATGGGCTCTCCAGCAGGAGCGCAGCAAATGGTCGAGGTGCGCGGCGAGGGCGATGGCTTCCTCGCGCCAGTCCCAAAGTCCGAAGAGCACGCCGATGCCGATGCGGCGAAAACCGGCGGAATGCCCGCGCTCCGGACAGGCGAGGCGCCAGTCGTAATCTTTCTTCGGGCCGGCGGTGTGCAGGCGCGCGTAGGTCGGACGGTGGTAGGTTTCCTGATAAACAATGAGCCCCTCGGCCCCGGCCCGGACAAGCGGCAGGTAGTCCGGCGTTTCCATCGGCGCGACTTCGATGGAGAGCGAAGGGATTTCCGGGGCAAGGGCGCGGAGGATTTGCTCGAGGTAGCCGTTGGAGACGAATTTCGGATGTTCCCCGGCGACGAGGAGGATGTTGCGGAAGCCCTGCGAGGCGAGGTGGCGCGCTTCGGCACGGACTTGCTCGGCTTCGAGGGTGACGCGGAGGATGGCGTTTTCGCGGGAGAAGCCGCAATAGGCGCAGCTGTTGATGCACTCGTTCGACAGGTAAAGCGGCGCGAAAAGGCGCACCGTCTTGCCGAAATGACGGCGAGTCAGGGCGCGGGCCCGCACGGCCATTTCCTCCAAGCGGTCGCCGTCGGCCGGGGCCAGATCACGTGCGAAGGCGGCCACGACGGGAGTCAGCGGGAGCCCCAGCGGGGCGAGAATTTCCGCAGGATCGGGCTGCTGGACGAGCGGTGCGTGCATCGGGAGCGGATAGTTTACCGCGTTTTCCTTTTTTGCAATTGCAAGACCGGCCCCGGGTCGGGGAACCTCACGCCATCATGGATCGCGGCAAAGCAGAAATGAGGCTTCTCACCGGAACGGCGCACCCCCAGCTGGCGCAGGCCATTGCGGATTACATCGGAGTTCCTCTGGGCGATGCCACGGTCAGTTCGTTCCCGGACGGCGAGACGTTCGTCAAGATCAACGAGAACGTGCGGGGGCGTGACGTGTTCATCATCCAGCCGACTTGTCCGCCGACGAACCAGAATTTGATGGAACTTCTCATCCTGGTCGATGCCGCCCGGCGTGCCAGTGCGGCGCGCATCACCGCGGTGATTCCGTTCTTCGGCTACGCGCGCCAAGACCGCAAAGACCAGCCGCGCGTGCCCATCACGGCGAAACTTGTGGCGAACCTCCTCGTGGCGGCAGGCGTGAATCGTCTCCTCACCATGGACCTGCACGCGCAGCAGTTGCAGGGCTTTTTCGATATTCCGGTCGACCACCTTTATGCGCTCCCGGTGCTGATCAAATACCTGCGCGAAAAAAATATTCCCGACTTGGTTGTTGTGTCGCCCGACGTGGGCGGCGTGAAAATGGCGTCCGCCTACTCGCAGGTGCTCGGCGCCGGCTTGGCCATCGTGGTCAAACGCCGCATCAGCGCCACGGAGATCGAGGCTTCCCACGTCATCGGCGACGTGAAAGGCAAAAACGTCCTGCTGGTCGACGACCTGACCGAGACTGCGGGAACTTTGGCCGGCGCGGCCAAAATTTTGCGGGAGGCGGGGGCCAAGGACGTCTACGCCATGGTTTCCCACGCCGTTTTGATCGACATCGCGGCCAAGCGCCTGCGCGATTCGGAGATCAAGGAGCTGGTGGCCACGGACAGTGTTCCCGTGCCGAAATTCGACGGTTGTCCCATCGCGGTTTGCTCCGTGGCCGGGCTGTTGGGCGAGGGGATCAAACGCATCCACGGGGACGAGTCGGTGACTTCTTTGTTTGAAATCAACGGGCGATCCGTCTAGCTTCCACGCCCCTATGTCGAACCAAGTCAGTCTGAAGGCCACGCGCCGCACCGCGATGGGGCGCAATGCCGTGAAAAAAGTCAAAGCCGCGCAGGCCGTGCCCGCCATTCTTTACGGCAGCGGGGTCGAGCCCCAGCCCTTGCAGGTCGAGCGCCGCGCCATCGACAATTTGCTCGCCCACACCGTGGGAGAAAACATCCTCGTCAACCTCGAGATCGAGGACGGCGGCAAGTCCGGCGGACGCCTCGCCCTGATCAACGAAGTGCAGCACCACCCGGTGAACCAAGCTGTCCTCCACGTCGACTTCCAAGCCGTGTCGATGAACGAAACCCTCGTGGCCGAAGTGGTCATCGAACCGACCGGAGAAGCGGTCGGGGTCAAAACCGGCGGCGGTCTCCTCGAACAGAGCCTCCGCTCGGTCGAAGTGGAATGTTTGCCCCAAGACCTTCCGGAAATCATCCGCGTCGATGTCGGCAATTTGGAAATGGGTGCGGCATTGCACGTCAGCGACCTGCCTGCCTTGCCCGGCGTCAAGTATCTGGCCGACGGCGATGTGACGGTCTTCCTCGTCTCCGAACCGAAGGTCTCCGAAGAGACAGCGGCGCCGGCCGAAGGAGCCGCAACCGAACCCGAGGTCATCAAAGAGAAGAAACCTGCCGAGGGCGAGGCCGAGGCCAAGAAGGAGTAGTCCGCCGTGGAAAGCGGCGCCCCGACTTGGCTGGTGGCGGGTCTGGGCAATCCGGGGCCGCGTTACGCCCGCACGCGGCACAACATCGGCTGGCTCGCACTCGATGCGCTGGCCACGGAGCCTTTTCGCGAAGAGAAGCGCTTCGAAAGCGAAATCTCCCGTGGCGAGGGTGCTTGGCTGGTCAAACCCGCGACATTCATGAATCTCAGCGGGCTGGCCGTGCGCGCCGTGGCCGACTTCTACAAGATCCCGCACGGCCGCGTCCTCGTGGTGCTCGACGACGCCGCGCTGCCATTCGGGCGCTTGCGCATTCGCCCCGCGGGCAGTGCCGGCAGCCACAACGGTCTCGAGTCGGTCCTTGTCCATTTCGCCACGGAAGACGTCCCGCGCCTCCGCATCGGCATCGGCAGCCCGACGCCGCCTTTCACGTTGCACGACTATGTCCTCGCCCCCTTCACCGCCGCCGAGGAAGAGGAATTGGCCGCGGTTCTCGACCGATCGACCCAGGCAATCCGCTCGATCATGAAAAACGGGCTTGCCGCGGCGATGAATGAGTTCAATAAAGGAGGTTTATGACCAAACGACGTTACGAAGTGCTGCTGGTGCTCAACACCAAGGGCAAGGAGGAATCGGCCAACGACCTGATCGAGGCCATCGACAAGCAAATCAAGGCCGAGAAAGTGGAGGTCGAGCAAATCCAGCGCCTCGAAAAACGCACCTTTGCCTACCCGAGCCGGAAGCAGACTTCGGGCTTCTACGTGAACTACATCGTCCACGCCACGCCCGAACAGATCGACACCCTGCAAGCCAAGTGGAAGCTCGATCCGGTCATCCATCTCCAGCATTACCAGAAACTCAAACCCGCCGCCCAAGCGGCCTGAACCGCGCGCCCGCGCACAACCCCACACCCCAACCGCCATGGCCTCCTACAACAAAGTCATGCTCCTCGGCAACCTGACCCGTGACCCCGAGGTCAAATACACCCCCAAAGGCACGGCCGTGACGGAACTCGGTCTCGCCGTCAACCGCACCTACACGACCGACGGCGGCGAGAAGCGTGAAGAGACAACATTTGTCGACATCACCATGTGGGGACGCCAAGCCGAGATCGCCGGCGAATACCTCAAAAAAGGCCGTCCGCTTTTCGTCGAAGGACGTCTCCAACTCGACACGTGGGACGACAAACAAACCGGGCAGAAGCGTTCCAAGCTGCGCGTGGTCTGCGAGAATTTCCAGATGCTGGGCTCCCGCGACGGTGGCGAAGCCGGTGGCGGCGGTGGTCGCTCTTCCGGGGGTGGCAGCCGTCCCGCGAAGTCTGCTCCCGCGGTCGACGAGCCTTCGGACGACGATATTCCGTTCTAGGTGGATCGGCGCCGTCCCGGCGCGATTACTTCGTCCAAGCTTATCGCGATGAGGGCATCGCGAGCCGCCTTTACGGAACGCGATTTTCCGCCGGTGCCTCTTCGTCCTCGCCCAGCTCCGAATCGATTTCCTTGCGCCAAGCTTGCGAGATGAGCGGCCGGGCCAGCCCGTAAAGCAGGTAGCTGATGAAGAGCATGGCCGGCATCCACTCGTAGTTCATCACGGTGAAAATAAGGACGACGATGATGCCGATGAACTTGGGGATCGAGCGCCGCGTCCGCCAGTTGACCGCCTTGAAGCTCGGATAACGCACCCGGCTGAACATCATGAAGGAAAGGAAGAGCATGAGCGGGGGCAGGGCGAATTTCCACGGCCCGATCGCCTTCTGACCCGCGTCCAGCCAGAGCATGAAGAGGGTCAGCGAAGCGATCAGTCCGGCCGCCGCGGGGATGGGGAAGCCCTCGAAATCCTTGTGCGCCGCGTC
>CAYQMP010000022.1:0-11639 GCA_964418615.1 uncultured Chthoniobacter sp.
GCATGCCGCGCCGCGTCGAGGTGCAGTCGAAGGATGACCAATGGACGCTGACCCGTGATGCCGCCGGCGCGCAGTGGACGATGGAAGGCCTGCGCAAAAACCAGTCCCTCGACATGGCCAAGGCGATGAGCATCGACTCGATGTTCACCGGCATGGCGGTGGCCGATGCGCCCGACGGACCCGACGACGCGCGGGTCAAACCGTTGGAGGAAAGTCCGGTCACGGTCACGGCCGACACCTTCGATGGCGTCCGCTACGTCCTGACCATCGGTCGTGGCGATGGAGACAACCTGCCGGTCAAGGTCGCCGCGGAAGCCCTGCCTGACGAGCCGGCAACCGATGAGGGCAAGAAGGCCCGCGACGAGAAACTGGCTGCCGCGGATAAATTCAAGGACCGTGTGGTTTTTATCCCGCGGAATTTTCTCGAACCTTTCCTCGTGCCGCGGTCGGAGCTCGTGGTTGCGGTGAAATCCGGAAAGAAGTGATGCCAGTTCCCGAAAGGATCTGGACTACTGGACAAGGTTCTGAGGGTAGGGACACGCGGCTCGCGTGTCCGTTGGAAAAAGAGCGGACGAGCGAGCCGCTCGTCCCTACCTTCGGAGGTAGAGCCCACGCACTTGCGCGGTGCATCTCACTCTGCGCAATAGTGCAAGCTGACGCGGCGCATGGTTTCGTCACCCTTCTGCGCGGTGTAGTGGACCAAGCGGAGGGAGACGAAATTTTGCAGCCAGAGCCATCCGCGCAGCGAGTGCTTCACCCCGTCGGAGTCGCCGCGTTCGTCGGCGTAAAGCCGTCCGGCACCGTATTTCCGGTCGGCTTGCTTTTTGATCGTGCTGACCCACGAGTTGACCCGCGTGTCGTCCCAGCCCTCGCGGTCGTATTGCAACTCCACCTCGGCCAGCCCGCCCTCGTCGAAGTAGAAGAGGGTGCGTTTGAGTCCTTCTTGCACGATCCCCTCGACAACCATGACTTCGCGTTTCCCCGAGGTGCGTTCTTCGATGACTTTGGCCTTCGCATTGGTCACCACGGTGCGGATCCGCTCGGGCGATTCGCCCCACGACATGCCGAAGGGGGCTTTGATCTCCTGTTGCGCCCAGGCCGACGGAGCGGAGAGCAGGAGGGCTGCCAAGAGAAGCTTTGCGTTAGAAAATGAAGGCATGACCGATGGATCTCCTATGTAGCGTTGAAAGAAGCGGCAAGCAAACCCGGGCCGGTCCGTTTCCCGGGGTTCGCGGGTTGACGGCGGTCAAATATTACTCGAGGGTAATACTCTATGAAAACGCTCCTCCTCATCGTGCTCCTTGTTGTCGTCGTCTTCGCGGTCAAACGTGTCATGGCGGGACCTTCAATCAGTCCGGCGGAAGCCGACGCGCGGGTCAAGGCGGGCACGGCAGTTTTGATCGACGTGCGCGAACCCGACGAGTGGGCCGACGGCGTGGCGGAGCCGGCACTGCTCTGTTCCCTCAGCGACCTGCGGGAAAACCGGGCGCAATGGAAAGCGGTGCTGGAAGCGAACCGCGACAAGGAGTTGATCCTTTACTGCGCGAGCGGAGCCCGTTCCGGCATCGCGGCGGGCATGCTCCGCAAGGAGGGATTCAACGCGGTCAATGCCGGCGGTTTCAGGGGCTGGCAGGCGGCGGGATTGCCGGTGCGGAAACCGTGACCGATCGCCTAGAGCGGCGCTACAGGGCGAGAACGCGTTGCGGTTCCAGGCGTCGGTAGAAGCGCAGCGCTTCGATCGGGCTTCCGAATTCCGAGAGGTAATAAAGCCCGTCGACGTGGCGCGGCCCGGGATCGCGGATGAGGTATTCGTAGCCCTGCTTGCCGACGATGACGACGAAGTGGGTGATGCCGTTGGGGAAGCGCAGGCGGACGATGACCGGGTTCCCATTGAGCAGGTTCCAGTCGATGAGGAAGTGCGAGGCATCGTCCTCGTAGACATGTTCGGCCAGAACGGGCGGGAACTCGGAGGCTTTCTCCCAGTAGAGCCAGCCGCGCTCGGTGTAACCTTCGTTTTTTTGCAAGAACTTGTTGAGGCGTCCGGGATCGAGGTCGGATCCGTAGGAGGCAAGCACCATGGCGGCGGAAGCCACGGCGCAACCTTCGGCGCCGAGCGATCCATTGGTCGGTCCGAGGCGGTCGCCGGCCCAACGCTCGTCCGCTTGGGCGAAATGCGGGACGTCGTTGAGCACGGTGCGCGGAAAGTAGAGTCCGCCGGAAGGCGGCAGCGGCGAGGCGGTGGTGCGCCATTCCCCGATCCAGCGCCAGGCGAAAAAGCCCCCCGCGGCAAGCGCGGTGACGAGCAAGAGGGCGGTGACGGTGAGAAAGCTGCGCACGTCGGGCAAGAAACGGAAAATGACGGCGGGGTCAATGGATTTCGCGGTGCGGCTGTGCCGGCGGAGCGGACCGCGACAAACGCGCCTTGCCGTGGCGGAAGGCGCTGGCGATGGTAAGCGGCTGACGATGAAGAAAGGCAAGTTCGTCCTCCTCCTCCACGCCCATCTTCCCTACGTGAGGCATCCGGAGCATGCGGACTTCCTCGAGGAGGACTGGTTTTACGAGGCGATCGCGGAGACCTACGTGCCGCTCCTTCGAATTTTCGAACGCCTTGCCTCGGACGGCGCGCCGGTGCGCCTGACCATGTCGGTCACGCCGACGCTGGCGGCCATGATGGAAGACCCGCTCTTGCAGGAGCGCGCGGCGCGGCATCTCGAGCGTTCGGTCGCCTTGGCCGACAGCGAGGTGCACCGCACGTCGGGCGACGAACCGCTCAACGGGTTGGCGCGATTCTACCGCGATCGTTTCCGCGGGGCGCTCGACTATTTCGAGTCCCGGCAACGCAGGCTGGTGCCGGCTTTCCGCGAACTGCAGGACGCGGGCTTCCTCGAGATCATCACCTGCGCGGCCACGCACGGATTTCTTCCGCTCATGGCCGATTATCCGCAAGCGGTGCGGGCGCAGATTCTCGTGGCGCGCGATTACCACACGCGGGTTTTCGGACGGGCGCCGGCCGGCATCTGGCTGCCGGAGTGCGCCTATTTTCCCGGGGTGGAGAAATATTTGCGCGAGGCCGACTTGAAATGGTTCGTCCTCGACGCGCACGGGCTGATGTTCGGGCGCCCGCAACCGCGCTTCGCCATTTTTGCGCCCTGCTACACGCCGGAGGGCCCGGCCGTCTTCGCCCGCGACCGCGATTCCAGCCGGCAGGTGTGGAGTCAGGAGGAGGGGTATCCCGGCGATCCCGCTTACCGCGATTTTTACCGCGATATCGGCTACGACCTCGGGCTCGACTACCTGCGCCCCTTCCTCGGGGCGGACGGCCAGCGCAAATTCACCGGCTTGAAATACCACCGCATCACGGGGCGATCGCCGCACAAGGAAATCTACCACCGTCCCTGGGCGGAAGGCGCGGCCGACGCGCACGCGGCGGATTTCCTGGCCAACCGCATCCGCCAATTCGAGCCGCTCTGCGCCGAGATGCCGCTCGATCCCATCGTGGTCAGTCCTTATGACGCCGAACTGTTCGGCCATTGGTGGTTCGAAGGGCCGGAATTCCTCGATCTTTTCCTGCGCAAAGCGGCCTACGACCAGACGGTTTTCGAGTTCACCACGCCGTCGGCTTATCTCGCCGCGAACGAAGTCCTGCAGGTCGTGCAACCCTGCGCCTCGAGTTGGGGGAACAAAGGCTATTGGGAGGTGTGGCTGGACCAGTCCAACGCGTGGATCTACCCGCATCTGCATGCCGCGGCGCGGCGCATGACGGAGATGGCGCGGCGCCACGAAAAGACGCGCACGGCGTGGAAGAAAGACACCTTGCAGCAGATGGCGCGCGAGCTGTTGTTGGCGCAGTCGAGCGACTGGGCCTTCCTCATGCGGACGGGGACGGCCAAAGACTATGCGGCGCGGCGGACCAAGGACCATCTCCTGCGTTTCAACCGGCTCTACGACACGCTGCAAGCGGGCCGGGCGGACAAGGATTTCCTCGCCGCCTGCCGGGAACGTGACAACATTTTCCCCGACCTCGAATGGCGTTACTACATTTAGCCTTGGTCGCCCTGCTGGCGGCCGCCGCCGCGCAGGCGCAGGAACCGGTCGCGGAACCTTCGCCCCGGCGCGGGGTGGAGATCCGTTTTGTTCCTCCCGGGGTCTCCGGCACGGTGAGTCTCGGGATCTACGATGCGAGCGGGCGGCTGGTGCGCGTCGTGTGTGACGAGTGGACTTTCGGTCGCTTCCGCGTCGGTTTGAACGGTCTCTCGACCGAGTGGGATGGTCTGGACGCCGCCGGTCAACCGGTGCCGTCCGGAACCTACGCGGCGCGCGGGTTCGTCGTCGGCGACTTGCAGGTCGAGGGCGAGGCAATCCATTTCAACGACTGGATCGAGAGTGCCGACGCGCCGCGCATTGTTTCGGTCGCGGCGCAGCAACTCCTGCCGGGCGGGGATGTCCTGCTGGCCGCGCGCCTGACCGGGGCGCAAGGAGCCTTGGTCCGTTACTCGCCCGAGAGTGAGGCCCGCTGGCGCACGATGAGCAGCGAGTCGCGACCGGAGGCAGCACTCACCCCGCCGCAGCTGGCGGTTTCCGACACGATGGCCTTTTTGCTGCTCGATGGGAAATTGCGGGCGGCCGGATTGGCCGACGGGGCCGAAGTCTCCGTGCCGGTGCCGGCGGAGGGCGTGCGGGCGGTGGCTGCGCGCGGTGATCGTCTTGCCTTGCTGCACGCCGACCGCGTGCATTTTTACCGCTTGCCCGGCTTCGAGTCGCAGGGCGATGCGGCGGAATTTCCCGTGCCGTTCATTTCGCTGGCCCTGCTCGGGCAGGGTGCGGTGGCGTGCGGCGAGGACGGTTCGGTCTGGCGCTGGCAGGCGGGTTGGTCGCGTCTCGAGATGGCCGAGGGAGTGAAAGTGCGCGGCGTCTCCGCAGGTCCCGGAGACACCTTCTGGACGATGGAGGAGCAAGCCGATGGATCATCCGGCGTGGCGCAATACCATCCCGAAGAGGGGCGCCTGGCCGAATGGTTCCCGGGACCCGCGGACGGAAAACTGGTCGCGGTGACGGGCACGACGGAAAAGGACTACTTTCTCGCGCTGCTGGCCGGCGAAAACACAAAGCGCTCGGTGGCCATCCGGCGCAAGGAGGCGGGGGGATGGGAGTTTGTCTTCGACAAAAAGATCACCCGTTGCGCGGACTTCGGTTGGGCCGACGGCGCGCTGGCGGCTTCGTCCAATGAATTGCCCGAGGAATTGACCGTCGAGTTGGCGGACAATCCGCTCGATCCCGGGGCGCCGCGGAGCCTCACGCTGCGGGCGATTGCCGATGGAAGCGGCACGGGTCTGGCCACGACGGACGGTTTGCCGCTGCTTCGGGTTTCGGGAGAAACGGGTTACGGCCGCGTCATGATGGTCGAAGGCAACACGCCGGGCACGGCGCGGTTTTTCCAAGGCGACGGGGCATGCGTGGAAGAATATTCGCTGACGAATCTCGCGCAGATAACGGCGTTTGATGCGGGGATGATCGAGATGGCGGGAGCGCAGGAAGCGGATGCGCCATCGGAAGTGGATGCCGAGCTTGAAGAATGAGTTGTAGCGGCGCTCTATGAGCGTCGGTGCCTTGTTTGCAGGAATTGTTCCGACGCTCATAAAGCGCCGCTACAAGAGATGAAGATGGCTCAGGCCTTCAGTTCCTCGCCGGTGTTCGCGTCGGTGATGACGAATTTCTCGCGGTGCATCGTCGGATCCGGCTTGAAGGAGAGCCTTCCGCCGTAACGGCGCTCGATGTCGATGAGAAGTTCCTCGTCCTCGGTGCGCAGGCGGTCGAGGAGATCGGGATTCACGATGACTTTGATCTCGTGGATGGTGTCGATGTTTTTGCGCATCACGCCGTGCAGGGCGCGTTGCAGTTCGACCGACATGGTCATGGTGTTCTTGATCAGTCCGCGGCCCTCGCAGTAGGGGCAAGGGTCGAACTGCGACATGCGCATGCTCTCGGCGGCGCGCTGGCGGGTCATTTCCATCAGGCCGAGCTGCGAGATGGGCAGGACATGCGTGCGGGCTTTGTCGCGTTTGAGCCGGGCGCGCATGCGCTGGTAGACGGCCTGCTGGTCCTTGCGCGATTTCATGTCGATGAAGTCGGCCACGATGAGCCCGCCGATGTTGCGCAGGCGCATCTGGCGGGCGATTTCATCGGCCGCTTCGAGGTTGGTCTGCAAGATGGTCTTCTCGACCTCGCGCCCGCCCTTGTTGCGTCCGGTGTTCACGTCGACGGAAATGAGCGCTTCGGTTTCGTCGATGACGATGTAGCCGCCGCAGGGAAGCCAGACTTGGCGGTGGAAGGCTTTCTCGACCTGTTTGTTGACGCCGTATTTGTCGAAGATGTGCTGTTCCTCGTTGTAGAACTGGATGCGTTTCTTGGAGCGCGGCGAGACCTGCGCGACAAGGGCCTGCATGCGCTCGACGCTGGGCAAATCGTCGCAGATGACGGCATCCACGTCCTCGGTGAGGAAGTCGCGCACGGTGCGCTCGACGAGGTCGGGTTCCTCGAAAAGTTGGTAAGGCGAGCGCTGCGAGTCCATGTGCTTCTCGATGTCGCCCCACTGCTCGAGAAGGAGATGGAGGTCGCGGACGAAAAAGCGGGAGCGCTGGCCGGCACCGACCGTGCGGATGATGACGCCCATGCCGTCGGGGATTTCCAGTTCGTTGAGGATCTTGCGCAGGCGCTCGCGTTCCTTCGGGTCGTCGATCTTGCGCGAGATGCCGCACTGCGGGCTGTAGGGCATGAGGACGAGGTAGCGTCCGGGCATGCTGATGTTCGTCGTGATGCGCGGTCCCTTGGTGCCGATCGGGCCTTTGCTCACCTGCACCATGATGTCCGATCCCGGCGGGTAGATGGTCGGGATGTCCTTGGCCGTGATTTTTTTCGGCAGCTTCTTGTTGGTGTTGCGGCGGACTTCCTCGATGCCGCTGTCGAGGGCGGCGGGGATGGCGTCCCAGAAATGGAGGAAGGCGTTTTTCTCGAAGCCGATGTCGACGAACATGGCCTTGAGGCCCTGCTCGATGTTTTTCACGCGGCCCTTGTAGATGGAGCCGACGATGTTGCGGTCGGAGACGCGCTCGACATTGTATTCCTCGAGTTGGCCGTCCTCGAGCACGGCCACGCGTTTCTCGAGTTTCTCGGCATTGACGATGAGACGGGCGCCGCCGCCCGTTTTGGCGGGAAGGCCCAGCAGTTTTTTTACTTTTTCGATCATTGGTGGATGAGGGGTGGGTTGATCAGCGGCGCTGCGGCGAAGGTTTCTTTTCCTTCTTTTTGCCGAGGCCCCCGAAAATTCGTTGGAAGATGTTGGCTTTTTTCCGCACGGAGCCCTCCGCGTCGGCCGCGGGCCGGACGGTCGGCGGTGCCGCTCCTTGCGGCGGTCCTTCGGAAGCCGCGATGTCGGATTCCCCGGGCGGGGCATCGGCCAGAGCGGCGGGAATGGCGCGGCCGAAGTCCACGCTGGAGACGAATTGGAAACTGCCTTTGGCCGGTTCGAGCGAGGCGACTTCCAAATCTTCGCCTTCCTCGAGTTTGAAAGTGTCGGCGAGGATCTTCGCCGCGATGGGTGCGGCCACGCCGCCGCCGGATTGCGCGCCCTGCACGATGACGGCCACGGCGTAGCGCGGATTGTCATAAGGCGCGAAAGCGATGAACCACGTGTGGTTGTCCTTCACGCGTCCGCGCCAGAATTGCGCGGTGCCGGTTTTGCCCGCCACCTCGTAGTTTTTGATGCGGGCCGCGGACGCGGTGCCGCCTCCGCGGTTGACCACATCCCACATGCCCTGGCGGACGGCTTCGATTTGCTCGCTGGTCAGGCCTTCGTCGCGCAGGTCGGCGCGCACCTTGACCGGTTCCTGCCGGACGACTTCGCCGCTCTGGTCGACGATCTGGTCGACGATGCGCGGGTAGTAACTGGTCCCGCCATTGGCCACCGCGGCGGCGACCATGGCCATCTGCAGCGGCGTGGTCAGGACGTAGCCCTGCCCGATGGAAACGTTCGCGGTCTGGCCGCTGGACCAGCGTTCCCGCGGGTAGGCGGAGCGCAGCCAGTCGGGACCCGGGAGGATGCCGGAGGCTTCGCCGGAGAGGGGGAGTCCGCTTTTCTGGCCGAGGCCGAGCATGTTGCCGGTGGCGACGATCTGCTCGATGCCGGCGGCGTTGCCGTATTGGTAGAAGAAGGCGTTGCAGGAGACGCGGATGGCCGACTGGAGATTGATCGTCCCGTGGGAGCTGTTCTTCGAAGCGATCCAGCACTGCATGAACTTGTTGCCGTATTGCACGCCGCCGCTGCAGTTGAAGCGGCGCTCGTCGAGCCCGGCGCGCAGACCGGCGAGGGCGATGGGGATTTTGTAGGTCGAACCCGGCGCGTAGGCGCTGAGGGCGCGATTGATCAAGGGGTCGGTGGCATCGCTGGTCAGTTCGTTCCACTCGGCCGAGGAGATGGAGGGGATGAAACTGTTCGGGTCGTAGGACGGGACGCTGGCCATGGCGAGGATATCCCCGCTGTTGGGGTCGACGACCACCGCGGCGCCACGGCCCACGGCGCGGAGGGCTTGCTCGGCGATGTATTGGATGCGCGCGTCGATCGTCAGGCGCACGTTGTGGCCCTGGACCGGGGGCTCGAGGCCGACTTCGCCTTCGATGATGCCCTTGGCGTTGCGCTGGAGGACGCGGGAGCCGGGCGTGCCTTTGAGATCCTCATCGAGGACCAACTCGAGCTGCGCTTTGCCCTCGGTGTCCGGTTGGTAGAAGCTGTAACGGGCCACGTCCTCCTTGTCGATTTCGGTCGGGGCGCCGACGTAGCCGAGGAAATGGGCGCCGAGGGAGCCGTAGACGTAGCGGCGGACGGGGCGGACGGTGAAGTTGACCCCCGCGATGCCGACGCCGTTTTCCGCGAGTCTCGCCATGGTCTCGAAGTCGAGGTCCTCCTTGTAGAGGTAGGGGACCTCGGTGTTGTTGCGGTAGTGGAGGCGGAGTTGCTTGGCGTTGTAGTCGCTGGCCAAGCCGAGTTCGGCGAGGCGGGGCATGACGGTCTCGTTGACGATTTTGACGATGTCCGGCTCGGATTTTTCGGTGAGCATGCCGCCGACGGTGGTGCGGTAATTGTGGCGCGGCACTTCGCCGTGGCGGTTGCGGTAGTCGCGCACCATGTCGGGGAGGTAAAACTCGATGGCATTGCTGGCGCGGTTCCGGGCGAGGGGCAAGCCGTGCCGGTCGGTGATTTCGCCTCGCACGGCGGGCAGGCGCACATTGACCTGCGAGTTGTCGCGGATGCGCGAGGTGTATTCCTCGCCGCGCGCGACCTGCACATACCAAAGACGTGCCGCGAGCAGGCCGAAGCAAACCACGACTACGGCGGCAATGACGCCGATGCGGAACTCGTGCGAGCGGCGGATCATGGCGTCAACCGTCCTCCGCGGGGCACCGTCTCACGGTGGCCGCCGGGGAAAAGACGGAAAAAGAAACAGAAGAGCGGAGCGAGGAGCAGCGCCGCGAGGGCCGGTCCGGCAATGTGCCAGAGGACCGTGTTGTCGAATTGGAAAGATTCCCGCCGCAGGCAGACCATGAGGTATTGGCCGAGGAGGAGAAGGAGGGTGACGACACCGGAGGCGAGGGCGTGGATTTCCCAGCGCCCCGCGGCGAAAGCCTCGCGCAGGGTCTGCAGCAACGTGCCGACGAAAACATAAAACAGCATAGACCAGCCGAGTCCTATTTCAACCCGGTCGCCGATCACGTGGAGGTTGGCCAAATCGCCGAGCAGTCCGGTCCACAGGGCGAAGGCGAGCATGGCGGGGAAGGGGAGCCAGAGCGCGCCGTAGCAGAAGATGACAGGCAGAAGAATGACGCGCGCATTGGCGAAAAAGGGCAACGCGGGCAGGAACTCCTCGACAATCAGCGCGACGTAGACCGCGGCGAAAAGGACCAGTGCGCGGATCATTTGCTCTCGAGGACGACGAAAACGTCTTCCAGTCTGGCGAAGTCCGCGGCGGGTTCGACCACGGCCTGGCCGTCGAGTTCGCGCGCGCGGAATTCTTTGATGGTCCCCAGCGGGATGCCCGCGGGGAAAACGCCGCCGCTCACGCCGGCCGTGTAGACTTTCATGCCGGGTTCGAGCTTGGCATCGCGGCGGAGGAAATTGAGGACGAGCTCGGGGGCGCCCTGCCCGTTGACCCGGCGGCCGCTGAGGATGCCTTGCTCGTCGGTGCCTTCGACCCGGGCCGCCACGCGGCAATTCTCGTCGGTGAGGAGAAGGACGATGGATAAATCCTTGGCCACCGTGGTGGTGCGGCCGACCAGACCGTTGCCGGTCAGGACCGGTTGCGAAGAGTCGACGGCATCGGCAAAGCCGCGGTTGATTTTGACCGAACTCCACCAGCTGTCGGCATCGCGGCTGAGGATCTGCGCCGGGAGAAGTTTGAACTCGGCGCGTTCGCGATAGTCGAGCGCGGCGCGCAGGCGGCGGTTTTCCGCTTCCAACTCCCCGCGCAACTGGTTGGCGGCGCGGAGCTCGTTGATCTCGGCAAGCAACGCGGCGTTTTCGACTTCCAGTTCATCGAGGGTTTTGAGCCCCTTGTTCAGCTTGGAAATTTTTCCGCTGATGGCTGCGCCGGCGTGCAGGGCCGGGGTCGAGACATCGAGGAAGCGGCTTTGCCACGCCTGCATGCGCCCGGTGGAAAAACCGAGAAAGACAAGGCCGACCAGCACGGCAACGCCCAGCAGGATGAGATTGAGTTTGTTCATCGGGTCGGGACCATGAACCGGTCGTGACCTGGGGCGTCGCCGGTCAAGCGGCGGCCGTGGCCGTGCTGCGACCCAGGCTGTTTTGCGCGATGCTGCGGAGAACCTCGATCTCGCTGAGCACGCGGCCGGTGCCTTCCGCGACCGCGCTGAGCGGATCGTCGGCGATGTGGACCGGCAGGCCTGTTTCGTCGCGCAACAATTGGTCGAGACCGCGCAGGAGAGCGCCGCCGCCGGCCAGCACCATGCCGCGATCGACGAGATCGGAGGCCAGTTCGGGCGGGCAGCGTTCGAGGGTGGTGCGGACGGCGTCGACGATGCTGTTGAGCGGTTCGGCGAGCGCCTCGCGCACTTCCTGCGAGGTCAGGGTGATGGTTTTGGGGAGTCCGGCCACGAGGTCGCGGCCCTTGACCTCCATGGAGGTCTCCTTGGGCAGCTTGATGGCGGATCCCAGCTTGATTTTGATGTCCTCGGCGGTGCGTTCGCCGATGGCCACGTTGAAGTTGCGTTTGAGATATTGGACGATGGCTTCGTCGAGTTCGTCCCCGGCCACGCGCACGCTGCGGCTGAAGACGATGCCGGCCAGCGAGATGAGGGCCACCTCCGTGGTGCCGCCGCCGATGTCGATGATCATGTTGCCGGCCGCCTCCTGGATGGGAAGGCCGACGCCGATGGCCGCGGCCATGGGTTCCTCGATGAGATAAACTTCGCGCGCGCCGGCGTGGGTGGCGGAATCTTTGACCGCGCGTTTCTCCACTTCGGTGATGCCGGAGGGGACGGCGATGACCACGCGGGGCCGGACCATGCGGCGGCCGCCGTGGGCTTTGCTGATGAGGTGGGCCAGCATGGCCTCGGTAATTTCGAAGTCGGCG
>CAYQMP010000023.1:0-11618 GCA_964418615.1 uncultured Chthoniobacter sp.
ACCGCATGGTCACGCGGCTTCCCGTTTCGGAATGCGCGGGGGCACGCGGACTTGTCCTCGACGACCTGCCCGGCACCTACCGGCATGCTTCCGAATTGGAGCGGGACTTGCGTCTGCTCCGCGAAAGTCTTCTCTCCATCGGTGCGCGCCGGTTGGTCGCGTCCGACGTCGATCCGCTCCTCCGCGTGGTCGAAGTTTTCGGCTTCCACCTCGCCGCCCTCGACATCCGGCAGAACAGCGCCTTCCACGACCGGGCCATGGAGCAAATCCTCACCGCAGCCGGCGTGGAGAAAACCGATTTCGCTTCATGGTCCGAGGAGGAACGCCTCGCTTTTTTCCGCGAGCGCCTCTCGCGTCCGGACAACCTCCTCGAAAACGGCGTCACCACGGGCCACGAAGCGAACGCCGTGCTCGGCACTTACCGCGCACTGGCCGACCATGTGCGGCGCTACGGCACCAAGGGCGTCGGCGCGTCGATTGTCAGCATGACCCGCCAGGTTTCCGACCTGCTCGCCGTTTATTTCTTCGCCAAGGAAACCGCGCTGACAGAATGGAAATCCTACGGACTGGTTTGTCCGCTGCCCGTCGTCCCGCTCTTCGAGACGATCGACGATCTCGAGCGCGCGCCGGCCATCATGTCCGGCTTCCTCGATCATCCGGTCACCCGGGCCAGCCTGCGCTGGTTGCACGGCAACATGCTGACGCGCCGCGGAGAACGACTCGGACGCGCCCTGACCGAACCCGAGGGCGAGTTGCGTCCCAGCCAGCAGGTCATGATCGGCTACAGCGACAGCAACAAAGACGGCGGCATCCTGGCTAGCCAATGGGCTTTGCATCGCGCGCAGGAAGGCATCAGCCGCAGCGCCGCCGAGCGCGGCACGCGCGTGCGCTTTTTCCACGGACGCGGCGGCACGATCAGTCGCGGCGCCGGTCCGACCCACCGTTTTCTCGAGGCCTTGCCGCCCGAAACACTCTATGGCGACCTGCGTATCACCGAACAAGGCGAGTCCATCTCGCAGAAATTCGCCAACCCGGTCACGGCAACGTTCAACCTCGAACTGCTCCTGGCCGGCGCCTGCCGGTTTTCCGTCGATCCCGCCCCCGGCGCGCCCGAGAGCGACCTCGAGGAGATTATGACACGCTTGGTCGAGGCCAGCCGCCAAGCCTACCGCGGACTGCTCGAGACCGACGGCTTCATGGATTTCTACCGCGAGGCCACACCGATCGACGTGCTTGAAGCAAGCAGCATCGGTTCGCGTCCTTCACGCCGAACCGGCGCGCGGACCTTGGCCGACCTGCGGGCCATTCCGTGGGTCTTCAGCTGGTCGCAAAGCCGGTTCTTCTTACCCGGATGGTTCGGTGTGGGCTCGGCCCTCGAGTGGTTGCAACGCGAAGATCCGGTCGCCGCCACCCGCTTGGCCGCTTCCGTGCCGCACTGGCCATTCCTGCGCTACGTGCTGACCAACATCGAAACCAGCTTCGCCGGCGCCGATGCTCTCATCATGGAAGCCTATGCCGGATTGGTCACGGATCCGGCCGTGCGTGAAGCCATCCTGCCCTGCATCCTGTCTGAACTCGAGCGGACCAAGGCAACGGTCGCCGAGGTCTTCGGCCGTCCGCCGCATGAAAGGCGCCCGCGTTTCGCCCGCAGCACCGGACGCCGCGCCGGCGCGCTCGATGTGCTTCACCGCCGCCAAATTGCCCTGCTCAAAGATTGGCGCCGGCAAGTCGCCGACAGCCGACCCGAAGCGTCCGAAGCGACCCTCATCGACCTCCTGCAAACCGTCAACGCCATCGCCGGCGGTCTGCGCACCACAGGTTAAAGTCGCTTAGGCGCCGGGGACGGCGCCTCTACATTATGTAGCGTCGGCGTCCCCGCCGACGAATCGATGAGCGAACGGCTCTACGCTTTGGCAATAAACTCCCGCGCTGCGGACAGGGCGTCGGCAAGCTTTGCCGCGTCCTTTCCTCCACCGCGCGCATTGTCCGGACGGCCGCCGCCTTTGCCGCCGACCACCGGTGCGATTGCTTGGATAATTTTCCCGGCCGCCACTTTGCCCGTGTGTTCTTTGCCCACCGCGGCAACGAGCGATACCGCGCCACCGGACACTCCACCGAGCACAATCACGCCGGCAAAGTTCGCTTTCAGCGCATCGGCCGCCGACTGCAATGCATCGCCATCCGCCTCGCCGAGATCGGCGACCACCGCGGGGATACCGTTGATTGTCTCCGCTTTGGCGACAAGAGCGCCGGCCGCGGCAGCGGCCTCGCGTTGACGCGCAGACTTGAGCGCTTTCTCTGTTTCTTTCTGCTGGGCAAGAAAAGTATCGAGCTTTCTCTCCACATCGGCCAACGGCGAACCGAGCTTTGCCGCGATCGCTTTGAGTCGTTCCCGGTCCGACTCGGCCGCACGCTGCGCTTCCGCTCCGGCAACCGCCTCGATCCGCCGGATTCCGGCCGCCACCGCGCCTTCGCTGACAATGCGGAAGGTTCCGATCTCTCCGGTGCCGCGCACATGGGTGCCACCGCACAACTCCATGCTGTAGCCATCCATCGCTCCGGGTTCACCCCCGATCTGCACGACGCGCACTTGGTCGCCGTATTTGTCGCCGAAAAATTGCATGACATCGTCGCGCTTGCGGACATCGGCATAGGCCACCTCGCTCCAACTGACCGGCGCATTCTCGAGAATTTTTTCGTTCACCAGACGCTCGACCGCCGTGAGTTGCTCGGGCGTGAGCGCCGCGCTGCTGAAATCGAAGGTCAGTTTGTCCGGACCGACGTAGCTGCCCTTCTGCACCGCCTCGCGGCTCACCACCTCATGTAAGGCCCAGTGAAGCAAGTGCGTAACGGTGTGATGACGCTGAATGGCATCGCGCCGCGCGTGATCGACGATGAGTTCCAGATCGGCGCCCACCGCGGGAGCATCATCACCTTCAAGCACATGGAGCCAGACGTCACCGGCCTTCTGCGTGTTGGCGATGCGCCAGAGGTTCGAACCGGCACGTAGTTCGCCGGTGTCACCAACCTGTCCGCCCATCTCGGCGTAGCAGGCGCTGCGGTCGAGAATGACGGCCAACTTGCCCTTGAGATCGACAACTTCGAGAACCTTGGCCTTGGCGGACAGCTCGTCGTATCCACCGAATCGCGTCGCTTCTTTTGTCGTGATCTCGGATACGGTGATGACCTCTTTTTTCTGCGCGGCCCGCGC
This sequence comes from uncultured Chthoniobacter sp., assembly GCA_964418615.1. Lineage (GTDB taxonomy): Bacteria > Verrucomicrobiota > Verrucomicrobiia > Chthoniobacterales > JACTMZ01 > JACTMZ01. The sequence continues at coordinate 3,212 of CAYQMP010000023.1, forward strand.
GCGGGCCCGCTGCTCTTCCATCAGCTTGTCGAAACCACCCGTGTCGACCGCGAGCCCGCGCTCGCGCGCCATCAATTCAGTCAAGTCGAGCGGGAAACCTTGCTCGTCGTAGAGACGGAACGCGAAAGCACCGGAAATCCGGCCGCCCCCGGCGGTTTTATCGGCTTCGGCCTCGAAGAGCGCGATGCCCTTGTCGAGGGTGCGATTGAATGCTTCCTCCTCGCTTTTGAGGACTTGCTCGACATGGGCCTGTTTGGCCCGCAGCTCGGGGAAGACATCACCCATGGTGCGGGCGAGCACACCGGTCAGTTTGTAAAAGAACGGTTGGTGGAACCCGAGCGTGCGTCCGTAGCGCACGGCCCGGCGCAGGATGCGGCGCAAGACATAGTTGCGGTCGTTGTTGCCGGGCGCGATACCGTCGGCCACGGCAAAGCTCAGGGTGCGGGCGTGGTCGGCAATGACCCGGAAGGCGATGTCGATTTTTTCCTGCTCCGTATGCCCTGACGACCCGGCTTCCGGGAGCGTCGAACCGTATTTTTTCCCGCTCAGTTTTTCGATCTCGGCGAAAAGCGGACGAAAAACGTCCGTCTCGTAATTGGAAATCCGCGCGTTGGAAAATTCGGTGAATCCCTTGGTCCCCTGCACCACCGAGCAAACGCGTTCGAAGCCCATGCCGGTATCGACGTGACGCGCCGGCAGAGGAGAGAAGGTGCCGTCGGGATTGGCGTTGAACTGGATAAAGACGAGGTTCCAAATCTCGATGCACTCCGCCGTGCCTTGGTTGACCAGCGCGCCGCGCGTGTCGCCCTGCGGCGTGAGGTCGATGTGCACCTCGCTGCACGGACCGCACGGGCCCGTGTCTCCCATCATCCAGAAGTTGTCCTTCTTGTTGCCGTTGACGATGTGGACCTGCGGATCGAGTCCGGCCGCACGGAAATGCTCCGCCCAGCAATCCCATGCCTCTTGATCGAACTCGCTCGGATCGCCCTCGCCCGGGGAGTAGACCGTGGCATAAAGGCGCGAGGCGGGAAACTTCCAGCGTTCGACGAGCAGCTCCCAGGCCCAGTCGATCGCCTCTTTCTTGAAGTAGTCGCCGAAGGACCAGTTCCCGAGCATCTCGAAGAACGTGTGGTGGTAGGTGTCGAGCCCGACGTCCTCGAGATCGTTGTGTTTGCCGCCGGCGCGGATGCATTTCTGCGTGTCGGCCGCGCGCGTGTCCGATCCCGGAACCGCGCCAGGCCAGCGGGAGACGTCAGGCTTGGCGTTGCCGAGAAAGATGGGGACGAATTGATTCATCCCCGCATTGGTGAAAAGGAGGTTGGGCGAGTCCGGCATCAAGCTCGCCGAAGGCACGATAGTGTGCTGCTTCTCGCGGAAAAATTCGAGGAAGCTGCTGCGGATTTCGGGACCGGTCGGAACGTGCGCCATGGTGGACCGCCGAATCTACCGCCTGCCGCGCCGCGGACAAGCACGCGTCAAGTGCGCGACAAGCGGCTCGCGTTCTTTTCCATCAGGCGGTGGAGGCGCATGAAAGCCCGCTTGGCCGACTCGACGTCCTGTTCGGCAGCCAAACGCTTGGCCAACGAGGCGATCTTCGGGTCACTCGAGGCGAATGCGCGTTCGATCACCGCGGCTTGCTGCGGGATCCCCGCGATGGAGCCGCGGGCCAATGTTTCCCGGATTGCCTCGTAGGCACCGGCCGCGGCGACGGTTTCCGGAGGCAACGCGGAGAATTCACCCGATGTCGTGAAAGGACATGCCGGCAAAGAGCCGGGCGGCGTTTGTTTCAGCAGTGGCCCGAGGAGCATGGCGACCCCCGCAGCCAAGAGGAAGCAGACGAGGCCGATAGTCAGGATGCGGCCCGACACGGGATCAGACGTGTTTGCGTCCGCGCAGGACAACGCGGGCCAGTTCGAGGTCGCCCGGATAGGTGATCTTGCCGTTCCATTCCGGCGTGTCGACCAAGGCCACGGGCGCGCCCGCGGCTTGCACCGCGGAAGTCTCGTCGGGGACCTGTCCGCCGGTGGCGATCACTTCGTCATAGGCATGGCGGAGCAGCTCGGCGCGGAAAATTTGCGGGGTCTCCACGGCCCAGAGATTGGTGCGGTCGACCGATTCGATGATGAAGCCTTCGTCGTTGATCCGCTTGAGCGTGTCGTTGACGCGGCGGGCGCAGGCCGAGGCCCCCGTGTTGCGGGCCGACTCGAGACAGCGCTCGATCATCGCTTCGTTGACCAAAGGCCGCGCCGCATCGTGCACCGCAATCATGGCGGCTTCGGCCGGGACGCAGCCCAGGCCTTCGGCCACGGACAAATGACGGTGCGCACCGCCGACGACGACATGCTTCAGTTTGGCTGGGGCGGCAAGGCGGGCGATTTCTTCCAATTCGGCGCGCGCGCTGGCCGCGCAAACCAGGACGATGGCATCGATCGAAGAGCAGTCGTTGAAGGCACCGACGCTCCAAGCGAGCACGGGGCGGCCGTCGAGGTCCGCCGTGAGCTTGTTGAAGCCCATGCGGCGGCTGGATCCACCGGCCACGATGACCGCCCAGACGGCACCTTTTTTTGCTGCAGATTTTTTAGCCAAGTTGCTTCAGCACCTCCGCGTTGACCGTCTTCCCGTCGACACATCCGGCGGCTTTGGCCATGACGGCCTTCATCACGGCGCCCATTTGCGCTTTGCCGGTAGCTCCGGTTTCCGCGATCGCACCGCGTACAAGGGCAGCCAACTCGTCGGCCGAAAGGGCGGCAGGCAGGTAGGCTTCGAGGAGGGCGACCTCGGCTTTCTCTTTGTCGGCCTGCTCGGCGCGTCCGCCTTGGACGAAACCCTCGATCGCATCCTGACATTGCTTGATGCGCTTGCGGATCACGGTGATGACATCGGCGTCCGTCAGCCCCGTCTCGTTGGAGGCTCCTTTTTCGATCACGGCATATTTGAGCGAGGATTTGAGCATGCGCAGGGCTCCGAGCTTGTCGGCTTCCTTGGCCTTCATGGCGGCCTTGATGTCCTCGTCGATGCGGGCGGTCAGACTCATGGCCGGGAGGTTAAACGCCGACCCCGCGAGGGGCGAGCCGTTTCCCCGCCCGCCATTGCCCACGGGGGGCGGCTCCACTAGGTTGGCGGGGCGCATGAGCGCCACACCACGCAAGATCCCGATCCTCGGAACCCCGGTCGCGGTGGTTGATTACGAATCGGCCATCGAGGAAAGCCGGCGCTTGGCCACCGAGCCGCGACCCGCAGCCGTGGCGGCGAGCAACACGCACATCGTTTCCCTGGCGCGGCACCGGCGCGACTTCGGGGAGGTCATGCGGAAATTCGACCTCGTCCTGCCGGACGGCATGCCGCTGCGGTGGAGCCTCAACGCCAAGGGAGCCCGATTGGCCGACCGCGTTTACGGCCCCTACTTCATGGAAAAAATGATCCGGGCCACCCCGCGGCCATGGCGGCATTTTTTCTTCGGGGGCACGGAGAAAACTTTGCAGGAACTGACCTCCCATCTGCGCGAGATCCAGCCCGGGATCGAAATCGCCGGGACTTTGTCGCCGCCTTTCAGGGCTTGGACGGAAGAGGACGAAACGGAATTTGCGCGGGTCATCGCCGAGTCAAAGGCCGACTTCGTCTGGGTCGCGCTCGGCGGTGAGCGTCAGGAACGCTGGATCATCGAAAACCTCAAACGTCACAGCCGCGGCGTTTTCTTCGCGGTCGGGGACGCGTTTGTGCTCCTGGCCGGACAGCGTGCCTTCGCGCCCGCTTGGATGCAGCGTCTCGGCATCACATGGGCCTACCGTCTCTGGCAGGAGCCGCACAGACTCTGGCGCCGCTACACGCAGTTCAACTCGCTCTTTCTTTTCTACACCGTGCGCGATGCGCTGCTCGGAACGCCGGACGGAAGACGCGCGCCCGGTGGTCCGCCGAGCATCGCCTTTCTCGGTTCGCGCGGCGTCCCGGCCCGCTATTCCGGATTCGAAGTCGTGGTCGAGGAATTGGGCAAGCGCCTCGCCGCCCGCGGGCACGAAGTTACCGTCTACAACCGCCTCCCCCACTTCGGACCGCCCCAACCCGTGTGGGAAGGCATGCGCGTCATCGGTCTGCCGACCATTCCGACAAAAAGCCTCGACACCATCGTGCACACCACGCTGTCCATGATTGATGCGGTGCGGCGGCGCTATGACATCATTTATCTTTGCGGCGTCGGCAACGCCATCCTCGGACGTCTGGCCCGCGCCGCCGGCATGAAAGTCGTCATCAATGTGGACGGCGCCGACTTCAGCCGGAAGAAATGGCGCGGCTTCGCGCGGTCGTGGCTGCAGCGCAGCGAACGCTGGGCCACGCGTTCGGCCGATTGCATCGTGGCGGACAACGCAACCATCGTGGACCGCTACGAACGCGAATACGGGATGCGTCCGGAGCACCTGTCCTACGGATTGACCGTGCGCGAGGAGCCCGTGCACTGCGGCGAACTGCAACGCTGGGGACTCCAGCCCGACGGCTACTTTCTCTACGTGTCCCGCCTCACCCCGGAAAACGAGGCCGAGCTTTTGCTCCGAGCCTACCGCGAAACGCCCGACCCGCTGCCTCTCGTGCTGGTGGGGGGCGATCCCTACGAGCACAGCTACCGTCGCGAACTGGAAGCCCTGGCCACCGACCGCGTGATCTTCACCGGCCTGCGTTTCGCCGACGCCTACATCGAGCTGAGCCAGAACGCGCGCGCCTTCATCATGCCGGCCACCATCGAAGCCACGCGCCTTGTCCTGCTCGACCAGCTCGGCATGGGAAAAGCCATCATCTACCACGATTGCCCCGCCACCCGCGAAGTGCTCGGCGATGCGGGCATTCCGTTCGGTCCGACGGATCCGGTCTCTTCGCTGGCGGCAAAGCTCACATGGGCGAAAGAACATCCGGAAGAGTGCGCCGCCGCCGGACGAAGAGCGCGCCGCCGGGCGGAGGATTTCCGTTGGGAAAACGTCCTCGAGCGCTACGAGCAAATTTTCCGCCGGATTCAGGCACCCGCTTCACGATGAAACTGTCGGTCATCACGCCATCCTTGAATCAGGCCCGTTACCTCACGGACTGCCTCGATTCCGTGCGTGCATCGGCCGAGCAGGCCAGCCCGCACGAAGTCGAACACATCGTCATCGATGGCGCATCGACCGACAACACAGTCGACCTGCTGCGAGGGCGAAATGACATTCGCTGGGTGTCGGAAAAGGACAGCGGACAATCCCACGCCATCAACAAAGGACTCTCCATGGCCAGTGGCGACATCCTCACCTACCTGTGCGCCGACGACCTCTACGAGACGGACGCGGTGCACAAAGTTTTGCAGGCGTTCGCGGACAAGCCAAACGCGGATGTGATCTACGCAGATTTTTATTTCCTCGAGGGCGGCTCGGGCCGCAAGCGGCGCAAATCTGCGGCGTCTTTCCGGCCGGACCGCCTGCGCAAACGCAATCCTCTCGGTCAGCCGGCCGTCTGGTGGCGCCGGCGCGTCTACGAGAAGTTCGGTGGCTTCGACGAGTCGCTTCACTTCTGCATGGACCACGAATACTGGCTGCGCCTCGGCACGCACGTTCATTGGCACTACTTGCCGGAAGCCCTCGCCGTCTCGCGACTGCATGCCGACGCCAAAACCAGCCGTCAACTTCCGGCCATGTGGCGCGAGACCGCGCAGATGCTGACCCGCGACGGTTGGCACCTCAAGCCTTGGTGGGACGCCTTCGCCATGGCCACGTGGGGCCGCCATTACTACATGCTGAAGCGCCGGTGGTTCGCCCGATGAAACCGCGCTTGCTCATCGTCGAACTCCATCATCTCGGTGACGCCGTGATGAGCCTGCCTTTTGTCCGCGGAGCGCAGGACAAATACGAGGTCCACACCCTCTGCCGGCCGGCGACACGGTCGGTTTACGAACTCTTGGCAGAACCCCCGCGCATTCACGCTTGGGAACCGCCTTGGGCTGACGACCAATCGTGCAGCGCGCGGCAGGCAGTGGTGGCGGCACGCGACGAAGGGCGCGTCCTGCGTCCCCTTGAGTTCGCCGCGGCGGTTTGCGTTTGGGCCGATGCCCGCGCGGAAATCCTCATGGCCGAAACACGCGCCGCTCAACGCATTGGATTTCCCATGACGCACGGCAACTACTATGCCGCCGATCTGCCGTGGCGGCGCAACCGCCGCTGGCTGGGGCGTACGCTCGAAACCTTGTGGCAAGCCGCGCATCCCGGCCGTCCCATGCTCACGCAATGGCTGCACCGCGAGTCGCCCCGCCAATCGCATTTCCGCTGCTGGGAGCAAATCGCCGAGGCACTGGGCATTTCCTGCGATTATTCGGTCCCTTGGATCCAAGCACCGGCAACCGAGACATCGCGCCGCGATCGTCCCGTTTTGGCCGTGCACGCGCACGCCCGCGTCCCGAGCAAGCAGTGGCCCGTCGAGCGCTGGCGCGAATTGCTGGCTTCACCGGTCATCGCCGAGCGCTTCGACCTCCTCGAGATCTTGCCGCCAAACACCGATCCGGTGACTCCCGACAAAGCGCGCAAACTACACACTCCCGATCTTGCCTCGCTCGTCGCCGCCCTGCAGGGTGCCGACGCTGTGCTTTGCCACGATTCCCTCCCCGCCCACCTCGCCGCCGCATTGGGCAAGCCGGTTGTCACCATCTTCGGCTCCGGTGAACCCGATTGGTTCGCGCCGTGGAACAGCCGCGATCGTGTCGTGCAGCAACGCGTGTGCCCCCTTCATCCCTGCATCGATCGCTGCGGGATGGACAGCTACCTGTGCCTCGAGGCCGTCGGGGTAAAGGATGTCCTTGCCCAAATCGAGCGCCTCGACCTCGCATCATGAAAATCCTACTCCTCGGAGCCGGCGGTTTGCTCGGCCGTTACTTGACGCGTGAGTTCGCGGGGCATGACCTCACCGCCCTGACGCGCGAAGAGGCGGACATCACCGACTCGGCACGTCTGGATACATTGTTTACCCGGCGCTGGGATGTGGTGATCAATGCTGCCGCGGTTTGCGATTTCGACGCGTGCGAGAAGGATCCTGCCGGCACGGGTCGCGTCAACCGCGACGCTCCCCTCGACCTGGCGCGGCGTTGCGCCGCCCACGACGCGCTCTTCGTGCAATACAGCTCGGACTACGTTTTCGGCGGCAGTGCGGACAAGTCGCTCAACGAATCCGATCCGCCCGAACCCCTCTCGGTTTACGGGCAGCAGAAAGCAGACCTTGAAAAACGGATCCCGGACCTTTGTCCACGCAGTCTGATCTTGCGTGTATCCTGGCTCTACGGGCTCGGCGGCAAAACCTTCATGAGCCGGATGCCCGACCTGCTCGCCGGCCAAACCTCGCTCCGCACCGCCGCGGGCAAAAAGGGATGCTGCCTCTACGCTGCGGACGGCGCGTATTGGACCCGGCAATTGGTCGAAGCAGGACACACCGGACTCTTCAACGTGGTCAATCCGGGCGAGACTTCATGGGAGGAATTCGCCCGAACCACGCTGGAGCAGATGACTTTTCTCGGTCTCGAACCGGCGTGCCAAGCCATCGAAGAAGTTCCCTACGAGCAACTCGGGCCGGGTTGGTCAAAACGGCCGCGCTACTCCTGTCTCGACACGGCAAAACTGGCTGGAGATCTCCCGCCCGGTCCGCGTCCGTGGCGCGAGGCGCTCGGCGAATACCTCGCCGAATGGAAATCGGTTGCCGCCTCGCGGACGGTGTGAAAGCTTTTTGCTTTCCATGAACTCCACCGCAGCAACTCCCGATTGGCGCGCTTCGCTCGTCGTGCCCAACATCGTCGCAGCTCTGGCTGTGGCCGGTGTCGCCTACGCGCTCTTCGGTTGGTTCCCTTACGCATCCGGCTACGGCGCGACGCGCGCCAGCATGTTCGAGTTCATGAGCTGGATTTGGAAAAACAACCCCGAGTGGGAACACTGCTGGCTCGTGCCGCTCGCGGTCATCGGACTCATCTACTACCGCCGCAAATCGCTCGCCGAGATTCCGGTGGAGGGCTCGTGGCTGGGGCTGGTCGCGCTGCTCGGATCGCTTTTCGTCTATTGGGTCGGCTATCTCGCGGACAACATCTACATCGGCTACGCCTCGCTCCTCGCTTTCGTCGGCTCGGCGGTTCTTTGGTTCCTCGGATGGCGCTGGCTCATGGCCCTCGCCTTCCCGATCGCTTTTCTCGCGTTCATGTTCCCGCTGCCGTTCATGGACAACTTCCTCGCGTTCCCGCTGCGCATTTTCATGTCCAATGTCAGCGTGGCTTTCCTCAACCTGATCGGCCTTTCCTGCCTGCAGCAAGGAACCGCCATCGTTTCCGCACCGGACTTCGCCGCCGGGTTGGCTGCGGGCGAGCGCTTCGCCGTCGATGTGGCCGACCCGTGCAGCGGCATCCGTTCGCTCTTCGCCCTCA
>CAYQMP010000024.1:0-11045 GCA_964418615.1 uncultured Chthoniobacter sp.
CGGGCGCCACAGACGGGTTTCAACGATGGCTGAAGCTGGCGGACTTTTGCGAATCGAAGAAGACGACGCTGATGACCATGCCTCCGGGTTTGGAACTCAATCTCCTTTGAGACCGATCACTATGCGCCGCGATCCTTCAAAAGGGCCAACAATGTTAAAAAAGGTGGACGATTTGCGGTAATGGTCAGGTCACCGGACAGCAGGCTTCACCGCGCGTTTCGGAGCACTTCGGCCACGGCTTGAACGCTTTCTGCCATAGACCAAGACAGCCCGCACTCCTCGGCGAGCCGTCCATAAGGAGTTTGCCACGTGTCGGGAGGTTGAGGCAGTTCGACCGGCAGATGATGCGTGCCGCGGCGGGCAAAAGTCAGGCGGACAGCCTCTTCAAGCTTTGACCGATCGATGCGCGCCATTTGGATGAGCAGCGCCATGTCGACGAGGTCTTTCACCCTGCTGTTGGGTCCGGCGTCGCGCGGTTTGGTGAAAGCATGGAGCTTTTCGGCGAATTGCTGCTCCCGGGAGATCGCCCGACAGACCGCAGGCGCAATGCCCGCAAAATCAAGCCAGTCGCGGGAACTGATGTGTTCGATCGGTGGCACCACTGCGTCCCCGAGCCCCACGTCCAAGTGAAACTTGGTGAACTCCCGACCAGCCAGGGAGGCAGTGACCGGATACCTGGCTCCGCCCTCCGGTGCACCTTCAAGATCCATGACCGAAGCTCCGATAGTGAAACGAAAGAAGTCGTCGTCGATCATGACCGCCGCACTGTCCTGCAGCAGGGCGAGCAACCTGGCCTGCCCTCCTTCCATTCCGGCAGCGACGGTCAAGTCGATGTCCTTGGTGGTGCGTGCTCTTTGCAGGCGCAGTTCCATCGCGTAGCCGCCTTTGAGCAGCCAAGGTGCGTTCTTGTCGGCGAAGAGTCTGACCAGCAAGCGGTCGAAGGAAACTTGCCTGCGCAAGCGCTGCAGATCGATGCCCTCGGCTTTGGCGATTGTTTGAAGCCTTGCCTCGAGCGCGGCACGAAACGCCGCAGCCGATGCGTATTGGCGTGGAGGTTTCATGGTTGCGGCGAGTCGATCACACCGGAAAGCGCAGACCGATGCTGGGCGATTTCACTCTGGGTGATCAGACCTTTTTGCGAAGCCTCGGCAAAGGCACCGCGGAGAGTTTCCTCCGGAAGCGTTTGCGCCCGGATGAGATCGATCAGCGTCTTGATTGGCCGCGTGACTCTGTAACCCTGTCTTTCCTCCACCTCGATCGGTTGGAGGTTCGCCCGGTGCAGCACCAGCACGTTGGGAACCGGTGCGTTTCGGCGGAAACTCCGAGGAACCGTCATGTGGAGCTTAGCGGGCATGACGTCGGAGAGATCGTAAATCCGCAGAGCCGTTTCGTGGGAGTAAACGCCGGTGGGCCGATCCGAGCGATCCCGCGACCAAAGGGACCACAGAACAAGGTCTGCCTCCTCCGCGACGGGGAACTGCTTCAGCCGAAAGATGCCGCGCCCCTCGCGAACCCAATTCCCCGAGCGGACATGGTAGGAGTGGTTGCGGCGCTCAAAACCAGCAGCCTCGGCTTGCTTGGCCGTGAAAAATCCACTCTGTCCCTCTGCTATTGCAAAGAGCTGAGCCTGACTCTCGCTGTGTTTCGCTTCCTTAGGCATGGCACGGTTTCAGCCAGCATAGCTGCCAACATGCTGCACAAATAGCATAAAATATACGCTATCGGCGCAGAGTAGATTCCGCACGTTTCCATTGCCAAGACCACTCGCCGTGGCGATTGCCAATAAGTGGCGACCCGATAACGGGATTGATGGCTGAGCCACCCTTCCATTCATGTGCCTGCGGCGAGACCGAGACTTGCAGGCCGCGCGAAGCGCGACCCTAACGGGATTCGAACCCGTGTTACCGCCGTGAAAGGGCGGTGTCCTAGGCCACTGGACGATAGGGTCGGATGAAGCGGGTAATATGCCTGACATTCCCCCCGGAGGCAAGGCACAAGTGCCTGCTTCGGGGAAGGAAACGTTCAGAGCGCAGCGGGCGGATGCGTGTCGGGGGTGCCGTGGATGACTTCCAAGGCCACGGCCACGGAATGGGGGCAAATCATCCCGTCGCCTTCGACTTGCGAGGCGCGGCAGGAGCAGATGTTTTCCACTTCGTTCGGGGAAGCGATGCGCAGTCCGGAGGCAAACAGGCGGGAACCGGCCCGGACGGCCCCCTTGAGCAGCGGCGGTTCGTAGCGGGCGGCTTTGACTTTGCCTGCGGCGCGGATTTTGCGGGCTTCGAAAACAACCGGCCAACCGGCAATCGAAGCGAGGAATTTTTCGGTCAGCGGAACCACTCCGCACCTTACCACCACGATCGTCCCGTGGACAGGTGTCATCGCCGCGTTTAAGGTCCCCGCATCGCGATGAAAACCCACCTCTTTCGCGAAGCCGGTCGCTCCGTATGCCGCAAGACGGCGGGGCTTCTTGTGCCTGGTCTTGTTTTGATTTGTGCCGCCGCTTTGCCGGCATCGGCCCGGACCACCGCTCCGCCTGTGCCAGTTCCCGGCACCGCAGTGATTGACGATGTGGAAATGGAGGAGTCGTTCGTGCGAGGCTTGCTTGCGGGAAAGGGGGACAGCATTTTGACCGGTCGCGAGGCGACCGAGGCGGTGCGCGGGGCCCACGGGAAGCGCGTCGATGCTGCCTTGGAACAGTCGCGTAATGGCGTGCTCGACCCGGCGTCTTGGCGGCAAGCGGTGGTGGTGATCGGCTCGATCTCGAAGTGCGAGGAATGCCCGGAGTGGCACATGGACAGCGTCTCGACGGGGTGGGTCATGACGCCTGACGGACTGGTGGCGACAAACTATCATGTTCTCGAGGACGAGGATGCGGAGCAGTTGGGGGTGATGACGGCGGATGGACGGGTGTTCCGTATCAAGGAGGTGGTGGCCGCCGACCGTCATGGCGATGCGGCCATTCTGCGGCTCGAGGCTAACGGGGAAAGGTGGGAGTGGTTGCCGCTGGCCTCCGGTGCCGCGCCCGGTGAGGAGGCGCGGATTTTGAGTCATCCGGACGGGCGCTTTTACAGCTTGAGCACGGGGATTGTTTCCCGGCTGCACCGGGCGCCGGCGGAGGATAACGGCGAGCCGCGGGTCTGGACCACGGTGACGGCGGATTTCGGAGCGGGAAGTTCCGGGGCACCGGTGCTGAATGACCGCGGGGAGGTGATCGGCATGGTCTCGAGCACGGCGGTTTTGCTGGCCGATCCGGACGAGGGAAAGCAGCCGGCGGCAGAGGACGTGCAGATGGTGTTCAAAGACTGCGTGTCGCTGGAAACGATGCGGGGGTTGCTCGAATGAAGCCGCGGGCGGCGGCGTGGTGCCGGGCGGTTGTCCTGGCGGTGGCCTGCGCCGTTGCGTTGGCGGGATGCGAAAAGGTGGACGTGACCGGGCGCTACCGTGACGCGTCCCAACCGGATTTGGTCTATGATTTCCGCGAGGACGGAACATGGACGGCGGTTTGGGAGAAGAAGGTTCCCATGGGACTGTTTGCCCGCGGCTCGGCGCGGAGATTGCAAGGAAGCTATGAAGTGCGCGGACGCCGACTGCTGCTGACCTGTTTGTCGGTGGAGGAACGCGACCCGGTGAGTGTGGACTTCGTGCCGGTGCGGGTTTTTGACGGCAGCGATGAAACCCTGCGGCGCGGCTACGATCACGGGTTCGAGGTGAAGGACGGGAAACTTCATCCCTCCAAACAGGATCATCCGTTCGGCGGCGGGGAGTTGGTGCCCCTCGACTCGGAGCAATAAACGCTTTGCCGGGTTGGACGGCTGCGCCTATAAGCCGTGACTAACGCATGACGGTTTACTTCCCCCGTGAACCCGGAGCAGCGCGTGTGGCGCTGACACCGGAGAATGCCGGCAAACTGGTCAAAGCCGGGCTGCGGGTCATGGTCGACAAGGGGTTTGGGGACTCGTTGGGGTGGAGCGACGAGCAATATACGGTCAAAGGCGCCGAGTTGACGGACAACGCCGCCAAGGCAGTGGCCGAGGCCGGTTTGGTCGTGCGGGTCGACAAGCCTCCGGTGTCCGACGCTGCGGCCCGCGGTGCGCTGCACATCGGCAGTCTGGATCCTTTCCGCGAACGGGCGCTGGTCGATCGTCTCGCGGCAGATGGCATTTCCGCGATCAGCGTGGAGATGATCCCGCGCACGACCATTGCGCAGAAGATGGATGTGCTCAGTTCGCAGGCCAGCCTGGCCGGCTACGCGGCGGTGATTCTCGCCGCGGAACGGCTTGATCGCGTCTTTCCCATGATGATGACACCGTCGGGCACGATTGCGGCGGCCAAGGTTTTCATCATCGGGGCGGGCGTGGCGGGATTGCAGGCCATTGCCACGGCGAAGCGGCTCGGTGCGAAGGTCGAGGCTTTCGACACGCGGCCGGCAGTGGAGGAGCAAGTGCAGAGCTTGGGAGCCAAATTCGTGAAGGTGGACCTCGGCGAAACGGGACAAACGGCGCAGGGCTATGCCAAGGCGCTGACCGAGGAACAACTCGCGAAGCAACGTGAGGTCATGGCCAAGCAAGTGGCGCAATCGGATGTGGTCATCACCACGGCGCAGGTCTTCGGACGTCCGGCTCCGCGCATCCTGACCACGGCAATGCTCGAAGCGATGCGTCCCGGCAGTGTGGTCATCGACATGGCGGCGGCCACGGGCGGCAATGTCGAGGGTTCCGAGCCCGGCGCGGAAAAGAAGGTCGGCGGCGCTTTGCTCATCGGGGCGCGCAACATGGCCGACCACGTGGCGGTCAATGCCAGCCAGATGCTCTCGAACAACTACCTCGCACTGATCGAGCACCTTTGGGACAAGGAAGCGAAAGCGCTGAAGATCGATCCGTCCGAGGAAATCCTTTCCGGCTGCCTGCTCACGCACGGCGGCCAAGTGGTGCACCCGCAATTCCGCAATCCGTCATGATCACTCCATTCCTCGCCGCCGCCGAACCCGCCGGGTTCAATGCCTACATTCCGCTCATTTTCGTTTTCATCCTCGCCACGTTCATCGGGTTGGACGTCATCCGCAACGTGTCGCGATTGCTGCACACGCCGCTTATGTCGCTGACCAATGCCATTTCGGCCATCGTCATTGTCGGGGCGATCTTGGTGGCGGGTCCGCAGGTCGGGGATGAGCATCCGCTTTGGATTAGTATCCTGGGTCTCGTGGCCATTGCGGCAGCCTCGGTCAACATCGTGAGCGGATTTCTCATCACGAACCGCATGCTCAAGATGTTCAAGAGCCGCAAGCCGGAGGACAAACCGTGAGTCCGGAGTGGCGGGACGCGGTTGTCCAGCTGGCCTATTTGGCGGCCAGCGTGCTCTTCATTTTTTCGCTCAAGTGGATGAACTCGCCGGCCAGCGCGCGCCGCGGGGTGTGGGCGGGCGTTTGGGCCATGGTGCTCGGTGTGGGCGGGACATTGCTCAACCCGGCGGTGGCCGTTTCGAGTCTGCCGTGGATCGCCATCGCGGTGATGGTCGGCGGCATCATCGGCGTGCCGCTCTCGAAGGTGCCGCTCACCGCGGTGCCGCAGCGGACCGCACTATCGCATGCTTTCGGCGGACTGGCCGCGGGGCTGGTCGGCACGGCGAAGTATTATCTCTGGATCCATGAGGGTGGACACAATCTGACGACGTTCCGCATGTTCGCCATCTCTGCCGAGGTGATCTTGGGTTTTCTCACCTTCACCGGAAGCCTGATGGCGGCGGGCAAGTTGCAGGAGATCCTGCCGGGGCGCCCGATAACTTACCGCGGACAGTTGATCGTGAATTTTCTCACGCTCGGCGGGGCTATTGCCTGCGCAGCGGGGCTGATCGTCAATCCGCAATGGACCTTCCTATTTCCGGTTTTGATCATTCTTTCGCTGGCATTCGGAGTGATGCTGATCATTCCGATCGGCGGGGCGGATATGCCGACGGTCATTGCCCTGCTCAATTCGTATGCCGGCTTGTCGGCCGTCGCGATGGGATTCGTCTTGGACAACACGCTGCTCATCATCGCGGGTGCTCTCGACGGTTCCTCCGGGTTGATCCTCTCCATCGTCATGTGCAAAGCGATGAACCGCAGTTTCAGCAATGTGCTCTTCGGCGCGTTCGGAAGTGTGCAGGAGGATGCGGGTGGTGCGGCCGGGGGTGCGGTGAAGAGTGCCACACCTGCGGAGGCGGCGGAAATCATGGAGCAGGCCGACACGGTGGTGATCGTGCCCGGCTACGGCATGGCCGTGGCGCAGGCCCAGCACCGCGTGCGCGAGCTTTACGACCAGCTGACCAAACGCGGGATCAATGTGAAATTCGCCATCCACCCCGTGGCGGGTCGCATGCCCGGACACATGAACGTGCTCCTCGCCGAGGCGGACATTCCTTATGACGATCTGGTCGAGATGGATGAGATCAACCCCGAGATGCCTCAGGTCGACGTGGTCTTGGTGCTGGGAGCGAATGATGTGGTCAATCCAGCGGCGAAAAACAATCCGAAGTCACCGATCCACGGCATGCCGATCATCGAAGCCGACCGCGCCAAGACCGTGCTCGCTGTGAAGCGTTCGATGAAGCCGGGCTTCGCCGGGATCGACAACGAGCTCTACACCATGGACAAGACGCTCATGGTCTTCGGCGATGCCAAGGCGGTGGTCGGCGACATGGCCAAGGCATTGGCCGGCGACTCGGGAATGCACTGAGGGGCGCCGATGGATGCCCTTCTGGAAATCCTGCGGGGTCTGGCAGGGATCGCGGTTTTTCTGGGCATCGCTGTGCTTTTCAGTGCCGACCGCAGGAATATTCCGTGGCGAGTGGTGGGTGTCGGGCTGCTGCTGCAGTTCCTGCTCGCCGGCTTGGTCATGCATGTGCCCGTGGTCCGCGCCGCGGTGGAATTGGTCGGGATGTTTTTTGTCCAACTCCTCGGCTTCACTGCGGAGGGGACGCGCTTTCTCTTCGGGTCATTGCTCGACGAGCAGTCGCACGGGGTGATTTTCGCCCTCAGTGTGCTGCCCTCGATCGTCTTTTTCTCGGCCTTCAGTGCCGCTCTCTACTACCTGGGGATCCTGCAAAAGATCGTGCACGGGATGGCGTGGGTTTTTTCCAAGACAATGCGGCTGAGCGGACCGGAGACATTGTCGGCGTCGGCCAACGTGTTTCTCGGTCAGACCGAAGCGCCGTTGCTCATCCGCCCTTGGCTCGCCGGCATGACCAAATCGGAGATCCTTTGCATCATGATCGGCGGAATGGCGACGGTCGCGGGGGCGGTGATGATCGCCTACATCAGTCTGCTCGGCGGCGGGGATCCGGAACAGCAGTTGGTCTTTGCCACGCACCTGCTGACCAAGTCGGTCATCACGGTGCCGGCGGCACTGATGATCGCAAAGATTCTTCTGCCGCAGACCGAGCCGGTCGATACATCGTTGCATTTGGCGCAGGAGAGCAACGGGGTCAATCTGCTCGACGCGATTTGCCGCGGGACGACGGACGGTGTGAAGCTGGCGGTCAATGTCGGCGCGATGCTTCTGGTCTTCACGGCCCTGGTTGCCTTGGTGAACTACGTGCTCGAAGGTTGGATCGGCGGACCGACCGGCCTCAATGCGTGGGTCTCGGCGTGGAGTGGCGGGGTGTTCGACGGGTTTTCACTCGATTTTCTGCTCGGCTTGCTCTTTGCGCCGGTGGCTTGGCTGATGGGAATCAGCGGGGATGCCGTGATGGTCAGCGGGGCGTTGCTTGGAGAGCGGACCGTGCTCAATGAATTCGTGGCGTTCGTCCGCCTCGGGGAGTTGAAAGCGACGGGCGCTTTTGCCGACCCGCGCAATTTGATGATCCTCACCTACGCGCTGGCCGGCTTCGCCAATATCGTCTCGATCGGCGTGCAGATCGGCGGCATCGGCGGCCTGGCGCCGTCTCAGCGGGAGACGCTGGCGCGGTTCGGATGGCGGGCGCTACTCGGGGCCAGCCTGGCCTGCTTTGTGACGGGAGCGGTGGCGGGGATCGTGGGGTAGTCTCTGGCGCCCCTGCCGCTACACAAGGTGGATCGCGCCCTCCGGGCGCGATTGTGTTTTGCATTTATCGCGATGGGACATCGCGATCCACCTACTCGAAGGTGGCTTGGATCCCGAGGGCGGAGAGGAGTTCGGGGGTGATGGTGCCGGTGACGGGCATGCCGTTTTGCATCTGGTATTGCTCGATGGCGCCGGCACAGGAGGCGGCGTTGCCGTCGATCGGGCCGGTGTAAAGGCCGAGCTTTTGCAGCGCCACTTCGACCGCGGTTTCGATCGGGTAGCTGGCGTAGACGGGGTATTGGACGTAGTCGGGTTGGGTAACGATGTTCCAACCGGCCCACGCGCCGAACGGCGCGGCATAGGGGACGAAAGGATCGCAGTTCACGGACACGTAGGCGCCGTTTTGCCAGATGTAGCCGTTGCGGTAGCCCTCCGGACCGGCCACGTTGGTGTCGTAATCTCTGCCGTCGGCGGTGCGGACATTGACGTTGGCCGTGTCGTCACCCTCGGGGCGGACGCGCACATCGGCGCCACCGGCGGGGTCGTTGACCCGGAAATTATCGTCGCCTGCGCGGTCGATGCTGACGTCGTCGGGACGCAATCCGGCATCGACGTTGTCATCCAGACGCATCGGTTGCTCGCGGAAGGCGTCGCCGGCCATGGCGTCATCGCGGAATTCACCGCCGCCGAGGTCGCCGCCATGGAAACCGCCTCCGCCACGAGCAAGGAGGTCGTGGGTCGGGAGAAGTAGACTGGTGGCGAGGAGGAGGGAGGGGACTTTCATACAAAGGCATCGGTAAACCCTCGGGGCGGGGAGCGCAAGCGCAGGTGCCATCAAACGGGCATCCGCGCATGGTGGTTAAACGTTGCAACTATTAGAACATCTAATAGTATCCACAAATCATGTCCGTAGCTTCCGTCTACAGGGGCCCGCGCCAGCCCAACCCGCTGCTGGTATTCGTCCGGTCGTCGATCGGCAAAAAGTGGATCGTGGGGATCTCCGGAGCCTTGCTGGTGCTCTTCGTTCTCGCGCACCTGGCGGGCAACCTCACCATTTACATCGGCCCTTACGGCGAGGGGATCAACGTGTATGCGCAGGCCCTGCACGCCAGCCCGCTTTTCCTGTGGGCGGCTCGAATCGGACTGCTCGTCGTCTTTCTCGTCCACATTTTCACCACGCTATCGCTCGTGTTGGAAAATCGCCGGGCCCGCCCGCAGCGCTACGCGGTCAATGCACGGGTGCAGAGCACGATCTTTGCGCGCACCATGGCTCTGAGCGGGTTGGTGGTCCTTTCCTTTCTGATCTTCCACGTTCTGCAGTTCGCCGCGGGGCTCAGTCCGTATTCGCACTTTTACGATCTGGAGGGACGGCATGATGTCGCCGCGATGATCATCATGAGTTTCCACAACCCTTGGGTTTCGGGATTCTACCTGCTGAGTCTCGGCTTACTCGGCATGCACCTCAGCCACGGCATCTCGAGCATCTTCCAAACTTTCGGCCTCAACGGCCGGAAGTCGGCCGGGCTCATCAAGCACGGCGCGCTCTTCGTGTCTTGGGTTCTGATGATCGGCTTTGCCTCCATCCCGGTGGCTTCGATCACCGGCTACCTGAAAATTCTCCCGGAAGAACGCCGCGTCGCGCCGGAACTCACTGCGTCCGTCCAACCATGAGCACCATCACTCTCGATCCGAAAATCCCGGACGGTCCTTTGGCCGACAAGTGGACCAATTTCAAGGCGGCCAGCAAGCTGGTCAGCCCGGCCAACAAGCGCCGCTACGAGTTGATCGTTGTCGGGTCCGGCCTCGCCGGGGGCTCCGCGGCCGCCGTCTTCGGCGAGCAGGGCTACAACGTGAAATGCTTCTGCTATCAGGACAGCCCGCGCCGCGCGCACAGCATTGCGGCCCAGGGCGGGATCAATGCGGCCAAAAACTACCAGAACGACGGCGACAGTGTGGACCGTCTCTTCATCGACACGATCAAGGGCGGCGACTTCCGCTCGCGCGAGGCCAACGTCTACCGTCTGGCGCAGGTCAGCAACCACATCATCGACCAGTGCGTGGCCCAAGGCGTGCCCTTCGCCCGCGAATACGGAGGCATGTTGGCCAACCGGTCCTTCGGCGGCGCGCAGGTCTCGCGGACCTTTTACGCCCGCGGCCAAACCGGACAGCAGTTGCTCCTCGGGGTTTACTCCGAGTTGAGTCATCAGATTTCCGCCGGAACGGTGAAGATGTATCCGCGCCACGAGATGCTCGACCTTGTTTTGGTCGACGGTCACGCCAAGGGCATCATCACCCGCAACATGATGACCGGGGAAATCGAGGCCCATGCCGCGGACGCGGTCATTCTGGCCACCGGCGGCTACGGCAATGCCTTTTACCTCTCAACCAACGCGATGGGGTGCAATGTCACCGCGACCTATCGCGCCTACCGCCGCGGCGCGCTCTTCGCCAACCCGTGCTTCACGCAGATCCACCCGACGTGCATACCGGTGAGCGGCGAATACCAGTCCAAGCTCACCTTGATGAGCGAGTCGCTGCGCAACGACGGCCGCGTCTGGGTGCCGAAGCGCAAGGAAGACTGCGGCAAAAAGCCGTCTGACATTCCCGAGGAGGACCGCGATTATTTCCTCGAGCGCAAATACCCGAGTTACGGCAATCTGGCCCCCCGCGATATCTCCTCGCGGTCGGCCAAGGAGGTCTGCGACGAGGGGCGCGGGGTGGGTCCGGGCGGGCTCGGCGTCTACATGGACTTTGCCGACGCGATCAAGCGGCTCGGCGAGAACACGGTGCGCGAGCGCTACGGCAACCTTTTCGAGATGTATGAAAACATCACCGGGGAGAACGCCTACAAGACGCCGATGCGGATTTATCCCGCGGTGCACTACACGATGGGCGGGCTCTGGGTGGACTACGAACTGCAGAGCAACATCCCCGGGTTGTTCGTCATCGGCGAAGCGAACTTTTCCGACCATGGGGCCAACCGACTCGGGGCCAGCGCGCTGATGCAGGGCTTGGCAGACGGGTATTTCG
>CAYQMP010000025.1:0-9427 GCA_964418615.1 uncultured Chthoniobacter sp.
CCGAGGACGTCCTCGGCGCAGTTCTCAAACCGCCGCAGTTCTCGCCGGCTGCGGCAGGGGATGATCGTGATGCCTTTGGGGGATTTCCCCGGCGGCGCGCTGGTAGGCATCGTCTTCGAAGATGCGGAGTTCGCGGGCGATGCGCTCGAAGGTCTCGAGCACGTAGTCCAGTTGCTCCGGCGTGTGGGTGGCCATGTAGCTGGTGCGAATGATGGCTTGGCCGCGGCGCACAGCCGGGTAGATGGCGGGTGTGGCGAAAATACCGCTGTCGAAGAGGCGCTGGGCGAAGAAGAAGGCTTTTTGCTCGTCGCCGACGAGGATCGGGACGATCGGCGTTTCCGTCGTGCCGATGTGGAAGCCGAGCTCGCGGAAGCCGCGGTGCATGCGGCGGGTGTTTTCCCAAAGCTTCTCGATGCGCCACGGTTCCTCGCGCATGATTTCCAGCGCCTTCATCACGCCGCCGGCCACCGCAGGGGTCGGGGACGCGGTGAAAATGAAGCAGCGGGCTTTGTGGCGGACGAATTTGATCACGTCCTTGTCGCCGGCGAGGAAGCCGCCCATGCAGCCGAGGGATTTGGAAAAGGTGCCCATCATCAGGTCCGCGCGGTCGGCCGTGCCGGTGTGGTGGGCGCTGCCCTTGCCATCCGGACCGATCACGCCGAGGGCGTGGGCTTCGTCGACGTAGAACTTGGCGCCGAATTCGCCGGCCACGTCCATGAGTTCGGGCAAGCGCGCGATATCGCCGGACATGCTGAAAACGCCGTCGATGACCACCATCTTGCCGGCTTCAGAGGGCAGGCGCGAGAGGCGGCGGCGGAGGGACTCGGGGGAGTTGTGGGCGAAAGGAATGATTTTCGCCGGCGACATGCGGCAGCCGTCGATCAGGCTGGCGTGGTTTTCCTTGTCGCAAAGGATGTAGTCGCCGTCCTCGAAAAGGCAGGTCAGCGCACCTTGGTTGGCGAAGTAACCGGTGGAGAAAAGCAGGGCGGAATCCTTGCCAATGTAATCCGCAAGGGCCTCTTCGAGTTTTTCGTGGATGATGAGGTTGCCGCTGAGGAAGCGCGACCCGGTGCAGCCGAGGCCGTATTTGCGGGTGGCCTCGACGGCGGCTTCGACCACGCGGGGATCGTTGGCCAGACCGAGGTAGTTGTTCGACCCGACCATGACCACGCGTTTGCCCTCGCAAAGAACTTCGGCGCCGTCCATTTCCTCGATGGGACGGAAAAAGGGATAAATCCCGAGGGCTTGGGCCCGCTCGGGCTCGTCGTAAGCCGAACATTTGGCGAACAAGTCGGTCTCCGCGTCCCAGGCATGGCCGTTGACCGGAGGCGCAACCTCTTCCCCGTTGATGCTGATGATTTTCATCAAGTTTGCGCCGAAATTGTCAGATTAAGCTCCGGATTCGTTCCAAAGCAACGCTGCAATTTGGTGAAATAGCGTTCTGCCAAAGTGATACGGACATGGTCATGGTTCGGGATGCGTCCGGCGGCACGGACCGCCGTGGGACGGGACTCAGTTGCCGCGCGTGGGGGCCGAGGCGGAACCGCGGCCGCTTTCCGCAAACCGGACATCGGCCCGGCGGCGCTTCTGGACGAAGGTGTTGTTGTCGCCGTATTGCGCCCAAGGACCGCGGGGCACTTCGCTGAACTCGACGAAGCGCCAGTCGGTGGGACATTTCCCGCGGATCCCCAGAAAATCGCGCACCGCCGGGGAAACATCGAGGCCGGCGGCTTGGTTCAGATTGGGCAAGGGGCGTTGGTTGCCGAAGACATACTGCCAATGGTCCGTGCGGAAGGGTCCGCAGTCCTCCCATTGGGCATAGGCCTCGCGGCCACGGTAGCGGATAGCCACCCAGCGTCCTTTGCAGACGCTTTGACCGCGTTTGACGAAGGCCTCCCGGAACCAAGGGATAACGCGCGGGGCCTCGGGCTTGGTCTTGCCGCGGGTCACGTCGTTGTAAGGCAGCGCCACATAGAAAGGATTTTGCCGCGGGATGAATTTGGCCGGGATGTAGCCACGGCGGGCGCGAGGGTCGGGATTGTCGTATCCACCGAAATTCTTCGCCCAGTTGACGTCCCAAGAACTTTTGCAGTTGGGGACGGGATTGTTTTTGGTCGGCTGTTCCCCCACCCAGAAGACCGTCGTGATGATGTTGTTCTTCCAAGGGTAACGGCGCGAGTTGCCCAGACGGGCGGCGGATTTGGCGGGACGGGGAAGACGGGGTTCGACGCGGAGGAGCACGCTTTCCCGCAGACGCAAAGCCTGCTCTTCAAAGGAGAGCGGCGCCGAGGCGCAGACCGGGGTGGCGACGAGGCCGGCGGTCAGGGCCAGCACGAAAGTGGCTTGGAGAAGTCTCATCGGGCCGAAACAGAAGACTATCCGGTCATTTACGCCGTGCGGCAAGCAAAACGGGCCAAAAAAGTGATTTCACTCTTTCGGATCAGCAGCCCGCTGCTTGGTCAGCCGTGCCGCCGACCGCGCCCGGCGGGCCCCCTCCGATGGATCCAGATGCTTTGCAGCAGCCCGATACTGAAGAGCACGGTGAGCAAAAAGGAACCGCCATAGCTGACCAAAGGAAGGGGCAGACCGGTGATCGGCGTGACCCCGATGGTCATGCCGATATTCATGAAGGTGTGGGTGAAGAGCAGCGTGCTCAACCCCACCCCGAGCAGGCGCCCGAAGTCGTCCTCCGCCCTCAGCGAGATGTAAAGAGCCAGCCCGATGAGGGCGAGGAAGGCGAGCAGAAGGAGGGCTCCTCCGATAAAGCCGTGCTGCTCGCCGATGACCGAAAAGATGAAGTCGTTGTGCACGATCGTGCTGGGCAGGAATCCGAGCTCGTTGAGCGTGTTCGGCGCCTTGAATCCCTTGCCCTCCCAACCGCCGGACCCGATGGCGGTGAGCGACTGGTTGATCGTCCATCCGGCACCCCGTGGATCCAGATCCGGGTCGAGGAAGGTGATGATGCGTTGCCGCTGGTAGGGACGCAGGCCGAAATTGACCATCAGAGGGATGATGGCCAGAGCCAAAAGAATCATGCTGATCAGGTAACGAGCGGGAATCCGCGCGGCATAAAGCATGGCCAGAATGACCGGCAGCCAGACGATGGCCGAACCGAGGTCGGGCTGGATGAGAATGAGCAGGAAAGGCACAGCGGCAATGACCCCGCATATGGCGATGCGCAGGGGGGCCGGGATCGTTTCGTAGTCGGAGAGGAACAGGGCCATCAACATGATGGCGGCGATGATGGCCAGCTGCGACGGCTGGAAGTTGATGAAGCCGAAATCCAGCCAGCTTTTCGCCCCGAAGACCGTCGCGCCGAAAAAATGCACGGCGACCAGCCCGAGCAAACCCGCGATGTAAAGCGGCACCGCCCCGGCCCGCGCCCAGTGGTAATCGGTCATGGCCACGCCGAGGCAGAGGACCATGCCAACGAGAAGAAAGACAAGTTGGCGGTTCCAGAAATCCTGCTCGCGCATCCACGTCGCGCTGTAGATGGCGAAGATGCCGAAGGCGCCGAGCAGCACCACCAAGAGGAGGAGCGGCCATTGCAGGCCGGTGATTTTCCGCACCAAGGTCATCGGGACATTCAAGCCGCCAACTTGGGCACGGCCGACAACAACTTCTTGGTGTAGTCGTGCTGCGGATCCTCGTAAATGGCGGCGGCCGGGGCCGATTCGACGATTTTGCCGTGGTGCATGACGACGACATGATCGCTCACGTGTTCGACGACCGCAAGGTCGTGCGCGATGAACAGGTAAGCCACGCCGAGCTGTTCCTGGAGGTCCTGCAGGAGGTTGACGATCTGGGCCTGCACGCTGACGTCGAGCGCGCTGACCGGTTCGTCGCAGACGATGAATTTCGGCTTCACGGCCAAGGCGCGCGCGATGCCGATGCGTTGCCGCTGGCCGCCGCTGAACTCATGCGGATAGCGCCCCATGGCATCGGCCGGCAGACCGACGAGACGCAGCAACTCGGCCACGCGCTCGCGGCGGTCGTCCTTGCTCATCTGCGGAAAGTGGATCTCGAGCGGCTCGGCGAGGATGGCCCCGATGGTCATGCGCGGGTTGAGTGAACCGAACGGGTCCTGGAAAATCATCTGCAGGTCCTTGCGCAGCGGACGGAATTCCGCCTCCCCCATCGGCAGGATGTCGCGCCCCTCGTAAAGCACCTGACCCGAGGTCGCGGGGGTCAACTTGAGCAGGGTGCGCCCGACCGTCGTCTTGCCGCTGCCGCTCTCCCCGACCAGACCGACCGTCTGCCCCGGCTCGATGTCGAAACTCACGTCGTCCACCGCCTTGATCTCCCCGGTGCGGCGGCGGAAGACGCCGCCGAAGACGGGAAACCATGTGCTCAGGTTGCGGACGGAAAGCAGCGGCATGGCCGAAATGTGCCTTCCCCAGCCCGCACCGGCAAGAACCGGTTGGCTTAGGAAAGCCAGTCTTCCACCAAGGACGCGAATTGCTCCGGCGTCGCGGCCGAGAGCAACTGCGGCAACCTCCCCTCCTCGCGGCAGAGGCGGGCCAGCGCGCCCACCGTGCGCAGGTATTCCTCCGCCATGGCGGCGGGGATGGCGAAGACGAAGACCAAGCAGGCCCCCGCGGGGCTTTCCCAGCGCGCGGCGGACAATGCCATTTCCTTCACGGCCGGACAGCGCCCGTGGGCCAGAATCACCCCGCCGCAACCTTCCAAGTCGACCACCTGTTTCGGACCGATCGCATCGCGGAAAGTTTCCCAAGAGGTGATGCGGGGGTCGTTACGGAGCAGTGCCACCGCCGCATCGACAGCCTCTCCACGCGAGCCGGCCTGCAACCCGAGCTGCACGCGCGACGGATCCAACAACCGCGCTTGGCCGCTCATACGTTGCTACCGCTCCACTTCAGCTTCTCGCGCAGCACCCCGCTGAAAGTCCGCCCCGGCAAGGTGGCCAACTGCAGGGTTTCGGCCGCCCGCGAAACGTGCAGGACATCGCCCGGACCGAAGGCGCGGATTTCCTGCCCGTCGACATTGACCGTCACCCCGGGGCCGCCCCCGAGGAGACGCAGTTCAAGCCTCGCCGTGTCGGCCACCACGGTCGAACGGTTGGTCAGCACATGGGGACAGATCGGTGTTATAACAAAGCACGCACTGTCCGGCAAAAGGAGCGGACCGCCCGCCGACATGGAGTAGGCGGTCGAACCGGTCGGCGTGGCCACGATGAGACCGTCCGCGTTGTAGACGCAGAGTTCCTCGCCGCCGACGCGCACCTCGACCTTGATCAATTGCGAATGCTGGCCGCGGCTGACCACCGCGTCGTTCAAGCCGGTGAAAGTCTCCACCATGCGGCCGTCGCGCTCGAGTTCGACGCGCAACAGCGTGCGCTTGCTCAGTTGGAAGTCGCCCGCCGCGATGCTTTCCACCGCCTTGGGCCATTCCTCGCTGTGCACCCCGGTGAGAAAACCGAGGGAACCGAGGTTGATGCCGAAAACCGGCGGCACCGCGCCGCGCATGCGGTGCAAGGCCCGCAGGATGGTGCCGTCGCCGCCGAGAAGGACGAGCAAGTCGCTGGCCGCGGCCAGTTGTTCCTCGTCGAGCCCCTCCGCCGCGGGTGAGAGCAAGCCCGCGGTGCGCGTTTCCAAGAGAACCTCGACCCCGCGGGCCATCAGCGCCTCACGCAAAGCTCCGACCAGCGGTCCTGCCTGCGGATTGTCGGCCCGCGCCAAAAGCCCGGCTTTCATGGTTGCAGGAGACAAAGGAATTCGCGGTTGCCGTCCGCCCCGGCGATCGGGGAATCGACCACCCCGCCCCACGTCCAACCGAGACCGGAGGCAAAATGACGGATTTTTTCCACCGCCTTGAGCCGCAAGGCATCGTCGCGCACCACGCCGCCCCGGCCGACTTCGGCGCGGGACAATTCGAACTGCGGCTTGATCAGGGCCACGATCATCCCGCCGTCAGTAAGAACGGCCGCGACGGGCGGCAAGACCAAAGTCAGGGAAATGAAACTCACGTCGGCCACGACAAGCCGCACTTTTTCGGGCAGGTCGCCGGGCGCGAGGTGGCGCGCGTTGCAGTGTTCCATGACCACCACGCGCGGGTCGCTGCGTATTCTCCAGTCGAGTTGGCCGTGACCGACGTCGAGGGCGTAGACCTTGCACGCCCCGTGCTGCAGCAGGCAGTCGGTGAAACCACCGGTCGAGGCGCCGACGTCGAGACACACCCAACCCGCTGGATCGATGGCGAAGTGCCGCAAGGCCGCCTCGAGTTTGTGTCCGCCCCGGCCGACGTAACGGTCGGCCTCGCGCACCTCGAGCGGCACGTCCGGGGTCAGCATTTGCGAGGCTTTGTCCAGACGCGTGCCGCCGGAAAACACGCCGCCGGCCATGATGACGCGTTGCGCTTTTTCCCGCGAGGGAAGGAGGCCCCGCTTGACCAGCAGGACGTCGAGACGCTCCTTGGCCATGGACGCTCAGTCCGCCCGCAGGCCCGCGTCGTGCAGTCGCTTTTCCAACTGGCGGATGCGCACTTCGGCCATCTCGAGTTGCTGGCGGCGCTCGACGAGGAGCAACTCCAGCTCGCGGATCCGCTGTTGCAGATTCTGACGGATCGAACGGCGCCCGGGGTCGCCCTGCGCGATTTCGTCCATCGGCGGCAACTGGCCTTGGAAAAATCCGGTTTCGCGCAGCGCCATCTCCGCGCCGGTGCAGCAGTTGATGAGCAAAGTTTCGCCGTTGATCTCGCCCAGGCGGAGAAATTCCTGCACCGCCTCCTCGGTGGTCGGGCCGTAGAAGGAGTCCTCGGCCAACTGGATGAGGTAATCCATGTGCAACTCCTGCAACATCGGGGCTTTGATCCAGTTCACCTTGTCATCGCTCACCATGTCCAAGGGCGAGACTTGCGCCGACCGGGCCCATTCTTTCAGCTTGGCGAAATCAACCGGGCCGAACACCTCCGCGTCTTCGTGCTTCTTGAGGAACCACTTGGCCGAATGCTCCATGGCCGGATTCTCACCGCGGGGCGCCCCCGCTGGCGAGCAAATCTGCGGCGGGAAGTGCTTGCCTCCGCGGGGACTTTGGCCCATCCTATCCGACCTTTTCGATCCCATGAAAGCCGGCCTGCATCCCGATTACACCGAAACGACCATCACCTGCACCTGCGGGGCGGTCTACCACACGCGCTCCACGCGCAAGAACATCAAGATCGGCATCTGCGCGGCCTGCCATCCTTTCTTCACCGGCGAGCAAAAGTTCATCGATACCGCCGGACGCGTGGAGAAATTCTCCCGCCGCTACGGGTCGGTCAAAGCCGCCCGCGTCAAAAAGGCTTAGCTGGTTTTCTCCTGACACGGTGATCGCGCCGCCCCGCGGCCGGTCGCCGTTTTTCTTTTATGGACCTCGCCCCGCTCATCGCCAAAAAACGCGAGCGTCTGGCCGAGTTGGACAAGCTTGTCGCCTCCGATGATTTCTACGCCGACCCGGCCAAAGCCCGCGATGTCATGCGCGAGCAGGCACGGCTGAAGGAATTGGCCGATGCCGACGATGAAGCGTGCCGTCTGCGCACCCAACTCCGGGAAAACGAGGAACTGGCCGCCGGCAGCGATCCCGAGATGGCCGAGTTGGCCGCCGCCGAAATCCCGCAGATCAACGAGCGCCTCGCCACCCTCAACCGCGACATCCAGTTCGCCCTCCTCCCGCCCGACGAGAGCGAGGACCGCAACGCCATCGTGGAAATCCGCGCCGGCACCGGCGGCGACGAGGCCGCCCTTTTCGCCGCCGACCTCTACCGCATGTATCAGCGCTACGCCGAGGCGCACGGACTGAAAATCGAATCGGTCGACTCCAGCCCGTCCGGCCTCGGCGGTTTCAAGGAGGTCGTCTTCAAAGTGATCGGCGACGCCGTCTTCCGCCGCCTGCGCTACGAGAGCGGAGTGCACCGCGTGCAGCGCGTCCCCGCCACCGAGGCCCAAGGCCGTATCCACACCTCCACCGCCACCGTCGCCGTTCTCCCCGAGGCCCAGGAAGTCGACATCGAACTCCGTCCGCAGGACCTCCGCATCGAAGTCTGCCGCTCCGGCGGCCCAGGCGGCCAGGGCGTCAACACAACCGACTCCGCCGTGCAGATCCTACACATCCCCACGGGCAAAATCGTGCGCTGCCAGGACGGCCGTTCGCAGCAGAAAAACAAAGCCGCCGCCTTGGAAATCCTCCGCACCCGCCTCCTCGAAGACAAACGCAACGAGGAAGAGGCCAAGTATTCCGCCCACCGCCGCAGCCTGATCGGACGCGCCGGCCGCGAGGAAAAAATCCGCACCTACAATTTTCCGCAGAACCGCATCACCGACCACCGGCTCGGCCTCACGCTCTACAATCTCGACCGCGTGATCGAAGGCGATCTGGACGAAATGGTCGCCGCCCTCCAGCAGCGCGACATGGAAGACCGCTTGGCCGAAGCCGGTCTGTCATAACGTGACCACACCCTTCTCCCTCCATGGGGCACGGGCGTCCCGCCCGTCACCACCCGCTCAACACCCCTTTGTGGCGTCGCCGTCCCCGGCGACAAATCGTCATGCCTGAAACCCTCCCGCTCTTGGAAGTCCTCCGCGGCACCGAGCGATACCTCGCCGACCGCGGCGTGGAAAACCCGCGCCTCAACGCCGAGCATCTCCTTGCCCACGCGCTCGGACTCAAGCGCATGGAGCTTTACCTGCAATTCGACCGTCCGCTCACCGAAGCCGAGCGCGCGCCTCTGCGCGATATGGTCAAACGCCGCGGCGCACGCGAACCGCTACAGCACGTCCTCGGCACCGCCGAATTCCACGGGCGCACCTTCACCTGCGACAAACGCGCTCTCATTCCCCGCCCCGAGACCGAGCAACTCGTCGAACTCGCACTCGACCTCGCCAAGACGAAAACATCGCCCACCCTGCTCGATATCGGCACGGGAACCGGCGTGATTGCCCTGACTCTCGCCTTGGAACTTCCCGCCGCAGACGTCCACGCCATCGACCTCTCGCCCGACGCCCTCGTCCTTGCCGCGGAAAACACCGACCGCCACGAGCTGGCGGACCGCATCACCTTACACCAAGCCGACCTCCTCCCGCCCGGTGAGACAAAATTCGACCTCATTGTGGCCAACCTTCCCTACATTCCGGCGGACGAAATTGCCTCCCTCGCTCCCGAAGTGCGGCACGATCCCGTCACCGCACTCGACGGTGGTCCCGAAGGGCTCGACCTTATCCGCCGTCTCATCGAAGCCGCCCCCGACCGCCTCGCCCCGGGCGGCGCGATCCTCCTGGAAATCGGCGCCGGCCAAGCAGATGCCGTCAACTCCCTACTGACAGCGCGCAAATTTCGGGACATTTTTCTCCGTTGCGACTATCAAAACATTCCGCGTTTCGCGGTTGGTTTCCATGGATAAGATTCTCGTTCACGGCGGACGCAAGCTGAACGGC
>CAYQMP010000025.1:9527-10923 GCA_964418615.1 uncultured Chthoniobacter sp.
CCGCGCCTGCGCGGTGCCGAAGTCACCATGAGCGGCAAATACGGCACCACCGTCCTCGGCACGGACAACATCATGATGGCCGCCGTCCTCGCCGAAGGCACCACCGTGATCGAAGACGCCGCCGAGGAACCGGAGGTGGTCGACCTGGCCAACTTCCTCAACGCTCTCGGCGCCAAGATCACCGGAGCGGGCACGCGCCGCATCGTCATCGAGGGCGTCAGCGAACTCCACGGCACCGACTACACCGTCATCCCCGACCGCATCGAAGCCGGCACCATGCTGGTGGCCGGCGCCATCACCGGCGGCACGCTCACCGTGAACCACGTCCGCCCCGACCACCTCGAGTCCGTCCTCGAACCGCTACGCGCCGCCGGATTCAACGTTGTCGCCGACGCGCGCAGCGTCACCGTCTCGCCCAACGGCGGACTGCGTCCGCTCCACCTCGAGACCAGCCCGTATCCCGGCTTCCCCACCGACATGCAGGCCCAGATGTGCGCCCTCCTCATCCGCGCACCCGGCGAAAGCGTCATCACCGACCACATTTTCCCGCAGCGCTTCATGCACGTCGCCGAACTGGCCCGCATGGGCGCGCAGATCCGCCTCGAGACACCCACCGCTTTCATCACCGGCAACGGCGCCCTCAGCGGGGCGCCCGTCATGGCCAGTGACCTCCGCGCCTCCGCCGCCCTCCTCCTCGCCGGCCTGCAAGCCGACGGCGTCACCGAGGTGAACCGCGTCTACCACATCGACCGCGGCTACGAACACATCGACGACAAACTCAACGACGTCGGCGCCCACATTGAACGCGTCAAAGCGTGAGCAGTCAGAGCATGCGTTGCATCCCGGACGCCTTCCACGAATCATGATCATCCATGCATCTCCGCGGGTAGGGACGAGCGGCCCGCTCGTCCGCTTCGTTCCCTGCGGGCACGCGAGCCGCGTGCCCCTACCTTAAACGCCACCATGAACACCCTCTCCCGCGACTTCCGCACCCACGCCCCCGGCCATTGGCCCGACGCCACCGAAGCCGAATGGAACGACTGGCGCTGGCAACTGCGTCACCGCATCACCACGCTCGAGCAGGCGGAAAAGCATCTCCGCCTCACGCCCGACGAACGCCAAGGCCTCCTCCTCACCCGCCACAAACTCGCCTTCGCCATCACCCCGCACTACTTCAACCTCATCGAACCGGACAACCCGGATTGCCCGATCCGCCGCCAAGTCATCCCGCGCGCCGGCGAGGCCGTCGTCGCCCCCGGTGAAATGGCCGACCCCTGCGGCGAAGACTCGCACATGCCCGTGCCCGGACTCGTCCATCGTTACCCCGACCGCGTCCTCTTTCTCGTCACCGACCGCTGCGCCAGCTACTGCCGCTACTGCACCCGCAGCCGCGTGG
>CAYQMP010000026.1:0-10881 GCA_964418615.1 uncultured Chthoniobacter sp.
CGCTCCAGCCGGTGCGGTTGTTGCCGCCGCCGGTGACGAACATGTCGAGGAAGGTGTTCGGATCCGGGTAATCGCCGACCCAACTGGAGCGCGCGATGTCGTAATCGAGACGACTCATCGAGTTGAGGTAAACTTTCCATTCCTGCCGCAGGAGCTGGACGTTCACCCCAAGTTCGCGCCGCCACATGCTTTGCAACTCGATGGCGATGGCCTCGTTCAGTTCGCCCTCGCTGTAGAGATAGTTGACCATGGGGAAGCCTTTGCCCTCCGGATAGCCGGCCTCGGCAAGGAGGCGCTTGGCCTCGGCGATGTCCTGCTTGCCGCACTCGCCGTAGGGCTCGTAGCCCGCGGCTCCGGGCGGCACGAAGCTGTCGGCCGGCAATTCGCCCGCGCGGGTGATCCGTTCGACGATCGACGGCTTGTCGATGACGAGGCTGAAGGCACGGCGGACGCGCGGATCGGTGAAGGGACCCTTTTCGCAATTATAGCGAAGAAAATACGTTCCGAGGAACGGCGCAGCATGGAAGTCGTCGCGCTTTTTGATCTCGGACAAAAGCGCAGGGGGAACGAGGCCTTTGTCCATCATGAGATCGGCCTGACCGGACGCGTAGAGGTTGAAGGCGGTGTTGGCCTTGCTCACCGGAATGACGTCGATGGTTTCCATGGCGACATTGTCCGCATTCCAATAGCGAGGATTCTTGCGCAGCCGGATCCGGTCGTTGAGGCGCCATGACTCGAGCATGTAGGCCCCGTTGCTGACCAAGTTGCCCGGCTTGATCCAGTTGTCGCCGTGCTTTTCCACCGCATGCAACGGCACGGGCAGCAACGTGACAAACGAGCACAGGTCCAAAAAGAAAGGCGTCGGATTTTCCAGTCCGACGCGCAGGGTGCGGGTATCCGGCGCGGTCACGCCGACTTGGGCAAAGTCAGTGATTTCCCCTTCGTTGAAGGCCTTGGCGTTTTTGATGTAGTGCAGCTGGTAGGCGTATTCCGAGGCGGTGGACGGATCGAGCGTCCGCCGCCACGAGCCGACGAAGTCCTCCGCTGTGAGCGGCGTGCCGTCACTCCAAGTCAATCCCTCGCGCAGCGTGAAGGTGTAGACCCGTCCGTCCGGCGAAACCTCCCAGCTCTCGGCCATGCCCGGCTGCGGCTTGCCGTGCTCGTTGAAAGTGAGCAGGCCCTCGAACAGGGCATTAGCCACGCGCCCTTCCGGTTGGCCGGTAATCAGCGCCGGATCGAGCGTTTCGGGTTCGGCGCCATTGAGAAAAACCAGATCGGCCCGCGGTTGCGGCGAGCAGCCGGCAGAGAGCAACAACACCACGATCAGGAGAAACACCAAGCCCGCAAAACAAGCCCCCCCGGTAGGGCCCGCTGGCTCAGCGGGCCGCTGCCTTTGCACGGCACGCGTGCGGTCGGCTGGGCCAGCCGACCCTACCGATTCCATCGGAGCAACTTCACCTTTCGCCATCGCCACCCGCCATTGATGTCCGGATCGTCGCGTGCTGACAACCCCGTGGTTGATCTCCTATGCTTTGCCGATGCCGCCCAATGCCGTCCGCTTCACCGGACTGACCGCTTTACTCTGCATAGCCCTGGCCGTGGTCGCCTATATTTTCGCGCTGGGCAGTGACCACGCAGCGACCAATGGCGACGAGTTGCTCTACGCTCAGATCACGCGGCTCACCGCGGACACCGGCCAGTGGCTGCCGCTGCAGAGCGAGGTGGAACGCCACCGCAACACCAAGCCGCCCGCCCTGTTCTGGCAGGGCATTGTCTCGACGGATTGGGGCGTGCACTACGAACTATGGAGACTGCGTTACCCGAGCGTGCTTTACACCTTCGGCATCGCGGTGATGGTTTTCCTCGTCGGACGAAAGCTGGGTGGCAACGCATCGGTCGGTTTGCTTGCGGCCCTCGTCTATCTGGCCTTTTTTGGAACCTACCGTTACGGCCGCGTCTTTCTCACCTCTGCCCCGGAAACTTTCTGGCTCTTCCTGCCCTTCTGCCTCCTTCTCCTGCGCAACCGGCCCGTTGCGCCGATCGGTTGGGGATGGGCGACGCTCTTCGGACTGATGTTCGGACTGGCCATGCTCTACAAGTCCTTCGCCCTCGCCGTGCCGGGCGCAGCGGGCTTGGCTTGGTGGACGTGGCACGCACGCGGCTACCGGATCATCGACTGGCTCAAGAAAGATGCGCCGCAAATCATCCTGACCGCAGTCCTTTCGCTCGGAGTTTTCAGTCTCTGGTATTTCCTCGATCCGCAGCGCCACCTCATCCTGGCCGACTTCGTCCTCGATGAGAACGTGGGGAAATTCGACACGGAGGGGGAAAACTATTTCGCCAATCTCCTCTGGGGCGGCTCGAGCGTGTGGCGCAATGTCGTTTCTTATCCGATCAACGCCGGTTTGCTCGCCCCGGCGGTCCTTGCGGTCTTTGTCCTCGGCTTTCTGCGCCGCAGGGAGATGGACAGCAACGAAAAGCTGCTCTGGTTTTGGCTCATCACGCTTTTCGTGGTCTTTACCCTCCCGAACCAGCGCGACGAGCGCTATCTCCTGCCCGGCATGCCGGCCCTTGCCGTGCTCTGCGCGCTTTACTGGACGCGCATTCCGGTTTGGTTGCTCGGGATCAGTCTGGTTGCGGTCGCCGTTATTACCTTCGGTATGGGTTGGGGCGGACTGCTCCTGACCCGCGATTTGGCCGAGGGGCCACTCTACCCGTGGTATTTCTGGGTCTTCCTTGCCCTGCTCATCGGCTTTGCCCTTTTCGCCTTGCTGCGCCGGAGCCCGATCCGGGCGGCGGTGATACCCGCGATTCTGCTGCTTTACCTCGCCTTCGGACTGTTTCTTATTCCGTTCGACGGTCCCCGCGGTGCCTTCGACCTTGCCGCGCAGGATGCAGCCCGGGGCAAAAGCTTTCCCGCTCCGATCAACTTCGGAGCGCGGGAGGAGATTTACCGTTTCCTCCTCCCCGGTTCGGAGCCGCAACCTTACAAAATCAAAAAGGCCCCCAGCCTCGACGAATTGCGGGAGGCCAACGAGATGTTCATCGTCACCGTTCCGCTCGGCGATCGCAGTGTGCCGGACGATCCGCGCCTGCGCGTGGTCGGGTCTCGCCTGCAACTCATCGACCGGTTCAACAACGCGGAGACGATGGACATGCTGCGCGGAAATGTTTCGCGCAATCTGTTCAAAGAAGACCTGTTGGTCGAAGTGGCGCCATGACCCGAGGTGAACTTGCCCTCACCGGCTGGCTCGGCGCGTTATGCCTCGCCTTGGCCGCTTTCGTTTATCTCGACAACACCGGGAGCGAACATGCGGCGACCAATCCCGACGAATATCTGTATCTGCAGATCGCGCGACTGACCGCGGACACCGGCCAGTGGCTGCCCTTGCAAGCCGACAAGACACAGCATCGCAACACCAAGCCGCCGGGACTGTTTTGGCAAGGCATGGCTGCGACCGGCTTCGGGGACCACTGGGATCTCTGGCGGTTGCGATTGCCCAACGCTTTGTTTTCCCTCGCCACGGCGGCCATGGCTTTCCTTTTGGCCCGGCGGATGACGGGGTCATTTTCCGCGGGCGCGGTGGCCGCACTGGCCTACCTCGCATTTTTCGGCGTCTACCGTCATGGACGCGTTTTCCTGACCAGCGCACCGGAGACTTTCTGGCTGTTTTTGCCTTTCTTTGTCCTGCTGATGCGCCCGCGGGACAGTCTCGGTTGGGGGACGGCCCTCGCCTTCGGCCTCATGCTTGGCGCCGGGCTGCTGTACAAATCATTCGCCATGATCATCCCGTCCGCCGGCGCGCTTGCCTGGTGGACGCTTCACCAGACCGGTTACCAACCGGGCGCGTGGCTGCGTCGCGATGCCCCGAAGATTGCCGCACTCTCGCTCGTTGCCCTCGCGGTCTTTGCCCTCTGGTTCATTCTCGATCCGCAAAGGCAACTCATCCTGCAAGACTTCGTCCTCAAAGAAAACGCAGGCAAATTCGACCCGGATGACGCCGGCTACCTCGCCCAGGCTCTGTGGGGAAAACACAGCGTGTGGGCCTACACACTCGGATGGCTGACCAACGCCGGTCTCCTTGCCCCGGCTGTCCTTGCGGTGTTCGTCCTCGCTTGGCGCGGACGACGAGGCATGTCGCGGTCCGAGCAACTGCTGTGGATCTGGATCATCACCCTCTTCATTTTCCATCTCCTGCCCAACATCCGCTACGAACGCTATCTCCTCCCCGCCATGCCGGCTGTCGCCGTGCTTTGCGGCGTCTATTGGGCGCGGATTCCGCGATGGGTTCTCTCCATCACGCTTGCGGCCTGCGCCGTGCTGGGCCTCGCCTTTCTGGCGGGTGCGGGATTACTAACAAGCGCTCTGCGCGGCACCCCGGGGTACAGCGCGCTCGATTGGATCATTCTTGCGGTCGTTCCTCTTACCGCCGTGGCGGGGTTCGCGCGAAAAGATTGGACCCGCGCTCTCGCTCTACCCGCCGTTTTGGTCGTCTACCTCGGCTTCACCGCATTCCTGCGCCCGTTCGACGGACCGGCGGGGGCCTTCCCCCCGGATGCGGTCGCGGCAGCCCGGGGAAAGACGGTTGTCGTTCCCTCCCCCTTCACCGCACGCGATGAAATCTACCGCTTTCTTCTCCCGGGCGCGGACGTGCGACGGATCAAAACAAAAGACCTGCCGGCAGCCATGAACGATAGGGAGTACGATCTGCTCATTGTCCCCGTGGCGTTGGATGCGCCAACCACTCTTCCCGGATTCCAAGTGCTGGGGACTCGCCTCACGCTGAACGACTATTTCAGCGGCGAGCAAACAAATGACATGCTTCGCGGGAACATCGCGCGGCACTTGTTCGTTCGCGAGCTTCTCGTCGAGCGCGAAGCAGACGCGCCTTCAGCCCCGGCGCACCAATAGAATGACCGCCGCCACCAGCGAGACCGCGCCGAAAAGCGGATCAAGCAGGTAGTCCCAAAAGTTGTTCGACTCCTGCCAGCGCGCCAGATACGCGATGGCCGCGGCGACCAAAACCCAACCCAACCGATTGCCGCGCCAGACAAGCAGGCCGGCGGACAGAGCTACGCCACCGAAGAGGGCCAACGAGGGCAGCGAGTCGAGCCACGGCCAGCCGAGCGAATAGGCGTCGAAACTGCGCCAGCCCAGACCCAAAGCGCTGGGGTAAAGCGCCAGCGATGCCGCTGCACCGAATATCCATGCCGCACGCCATTCGCGGGGGCGAAAGAGCGCCAGCCCGCTTGCCCGCTGCACAATGGACACCGCGAGCAGCACCAGCACCGGCACGCTCATGTTGGGGGTCAAACCACTCAACCAGAAACGCGGCGCGTGACCGAAAAAGGGAACAATGCTCACCACTCCCGCAGCGAGCGCGGAAACAAGGAACCACTGCCATCCCGGACGCCACCGCTGGATGACCCATAGAAAAAGCAGAAACAACCCGATGGCGTTCCACCAATAGGCCGAAGCGCTCATTCCTTTGCCTCCTTGGCGCTCGCCAACTGCGCATCGATCCACGCCGTGTTGAATTCCACGTAAACGATCCGCGTGCCGCGCGACGAGTAGAGCATCCGGACGCGGCCGTCGCGGCCGAGGATCATGTAAGGATAATCGAAGTTCTCGCCCGACTCTTCGGCCAACGTCGCGATGTATTCCCACGTCTGCCCGTCGTCTGAAGAAAGAGCCAGTCGCAGGTTTTCCCGTTTCCGGTTCGGCGAATCATTGACCGCGCAAAGCAAGCGGCCGTCGGGCAGCCGCAGGGCACACACCCCGGAATCGACATTGGGCAGCTCGGACGCACGCCCGTCGCCCCAGGTCCGTCCGCGATTGGAAGATGCGGCGAGAAAAACGCGCCCGGTTCCGCTATCATCACGGTAAAAGGCCAGACCACGCTCGGACGACAAGGCCACCACGGATGGTTGAAAAACCGACATGCCACCGGCCATGCGGGAGACTGCGGCGAAAGAGCCGGGGTCGCGGGGACGGATCCAGAGCAGTTCGGGGAAACGCCCCAGAAATTCCTCGTAGATCGGCACAGCCCATCCGCCGTCGAGCAAAGGAACCGGCGGGTTGCGCGGCAGGGCGCTGAGATTGGCCAGCGGATTCAAGGTCAGCTTTTCCGGGCGCGACCATGTCTGTCCGGTATCCGTCGACCACGCCAAGTTGATCGAACTTCCCGACCACTTGCCCGCCGCGATGGAAACAAAGAGCAGACCGAGGCGGTTCGAGGCATCGGTGAAAAGCAAGGGGTTGCCCAAGGAATGGACATAGCGCTGCAAAGCCGAGGCGACTTCCTCGCGACGGAAGATGGCGCGCGGCTCGGACCATGTTGCCCCGGCGCCACGGGACGAAACTTGGATCGACACATCCCGCGCCCCCTCGCCGCTCCCGGCATACCACGCGGCGACCAAGCTTCCGTCGGCCATTTCGACCAGTGTGCCGGAGTGCGCTTTCGGCTCGGGCGCATCGGGATTGACGGTCTCGCTCGCAAAAAACGGCGCGTCCTCGCCGGGCAACGGCACCGGCAGGGCGAAGCCGGGGAAAGAATCCGCAGCCTCGTCGCGGGCCATCCACCATGGCGCGAGAACAACCACCGCGGCGGCGATGGCCAAGGACAGACGCAGGACGGGCGAAGCCATGAGACAGTCAGACGATTTCCACCGGACACTCCGGCAAAGCCTGCAAAAAAGCGCGCCCGTAGGCCTTGGTCACAACCCGGTTGTCGAGAATGACGACAATGCCCTCGTCGGATGCCGTGCGGATGAGCCGGCCCACGCCCTGACGCAGCTTGAGGATTGCCTCCGGCAACGAGTATTCCGGAAACGGGTCCCCGCCCCGCGCCTCGATCTGCTCGAGACGCGCCTCGACCAGGGGATGATCGGGCACCGCGAAAGGAAGGCGCGTGATGATCACATTGCGCAAAGCATCCCCCGGCACATCGACGCCGCTCCAAAAACTGTCCAAGCCGAAGAGCACGGAATTTTCCTCCTCGCGGAAATCCTCGACCATTTTGTGCCGCGATCGGTCCGCGCCCTGCACGAGCAGCGGCCAGCCTTTGTCGGCAAAGAAGCCTTCCAGCTTGGCGGACAAACTGCGCATGAGCCGCGCGTTGGTGAAGAGGACAAACGCGTGACCATCGGTCTCGGAGGTGAAGTGCTTGATCCACTTGGCCAACTCGGACTCGTAATCCGCATCCCGCGGGTCGGGCATTTTGCGCACGACTTTGATCTTCATCTGGCGCGCGTAGTCGAAAGGACTGCCGATTTGCACCGCATCGGCTTCCTCCGCGCCGACCCGTTCGCGAAAATAGAGCAGGTCGGGACGTCCCACCGACAGCGTGGCGCTGGTCAGCACGGCGGTTGTTTCCTCGCGGAAGAGCAACTGCCGCAGTTCGGCCGCTAGATCGACCGGGGTGACATGCGCCGTGGTGAATTGGTCGCGGCGCCCGGTCAGCGATGCCCAGTAAACGCTTTCCTCCGCCTGCTGCTCGGTAAAGACCGGCACACCCTCGACGAAGGCCTGCAGACGCAGGGACGCTTCCCCCGCTTCGGCCCGGAGGTCTTCGCCCGCGTCGGTTGCGGCTTCCTTGAGAATCTGCCGCACCTCCTGCAAACGCCGCACCAGATCGACGGGCAGGTCGAGCGGTTGTCGCACCCGGACCTCCTTGCCTTTGGTGAAATTGCACGCGTTGGTCAGGGCCGCGAAAAACCGTTCTCCCTCGTCGAGCGCCGAGGCCACCGCCGCGGCTCCCGGCTTGGATTTCAAAGCCGCGAGCAGACCTTTTTTGGTGCGAGGGTGCCACAACCTTTGCAACGCGTAGCGCAGTTCGTATTGCGAAAGGCGCACTCCCAAGTGCTTGGCCGCCACACCCTCGATAGTGTGCGCCTCGTCGATGACCAGAAAATCGTCGGGATAAAGATAACCGGGCCCTTCCTCGGAGAGCGGATCGCGTCCACCGAGCAGGATAAAAAGCAGGCTGTGATTGAGCACGACGATGTTGGCCGCATCCACGCGCCGCCGCGTCTGTTGGTAGAAGCAACGCGGACCATCACGCCCGCCGCAGGTTCGTTGCGTGCAGATGCCGGCCTCGCTGCAGACCAAATTCCACACCGCAGGATCGGGCAGCGGATCGAGATCGGCCAGGGAGCCGTCCCGCGTGCGCCGGCTCCAGTCGAGGATGCGTTCCAGTTCGACCATTTCCGGACTGGTGAAAAGCTCCGCTCGGTTCTCCATCGCTTTGGCCAGACGGCGCGGACAGAGGTAGTTCTGCCGTCCCTTCAAAAGTGCCGCGTCGAACTCGACCGGCAGCAACTTGGCGACGAGCGGGAGGTCTTTGTAGAGCAACTGCTCCTGCAGGTTGATGGTGTGCGTCGAAATGATCGCCTTGCGTCCGGTCTCGACCGCGGCCAGAACAGACGGCACGAGGTAGGCGAGCGACTTGCCGGTCCCGGTGCCCGCCTCGACCACGAGGTGCCCGCTGCGCGCAATGGTCTCCGCGACCCGCTGGGCCATGAGCAGTTGCTGCGGCCGAAACTCGTAATTGGCCGCCACCGAAAGCAGGCCGCCGGGCGAAAAGATTTCCTCCATGCGCGCCGCGGGACCGGTCCGCGCACCGCCTTCGGGCATGAGGGAAATCATGGGACCGGGTGACCCGCGCACCGGCGGGGAATGATATTGAAGCCCGGGCTGGCCTGCCCGATCATGACGGATCGGGCCCCGCCCGGGCGGCACTGTCCGATGCAGATTCTCGACCGATACATTTTTCTCCGCGTGCTCCTGCCGTTCATCTACTGCGTGGTGGGATTCGTTTCCGTCTGGCTGGTTTTCGACCTGAGCGAGAATGCACCGGCTTTCTTGGATAACAAAGCTCCGCTTTCGCTTGTTCTGGAATTTTACATCCTCCGGGCGCCAGAGATTATCCTCATGAGCATCCCGATCGGCGTCTTGCTGGCCGTGCTTTACGCCCTGACCCAGATGTCCCGGCGCAACGAGATCATCTCCATGCTCTGCGCCGGCCGCAGCGTGGTGCGCGTCCTCATGCCGCTTTTTGTCTTCGGGCTTGTCCTCACCGCGGTGGCCGCCGCCCTCAACTATTCGGCCGCCCCGCACGCCGGAGCGGTCAAAAAGGAAATCCTCACCGACCTCCGCAAGCAGGGCGATATCAACCGCAAAGCGGTGCGCGGCCACCTCTACCGCAACCGGGAGGACCGGCGCTTCTGGTATATCGCGCGGTTGAACCCCGGCATCGAGCGGCTTGCCTGGGTGCAAATCATCCAAGAGGCGCCGGACGGCTCGATCAGCCGCAACTACTACGCCGACGAGGCTTCCTACGATCACGCGACCAAGACATGGCGTCTGGACCGCGGCAAAGTCGTCGACTTCAACGCCCAGGGTGACGTGAAAGACCAGCGGTATTTCAAAGTGCTGCGGCTGCGGAATTTGTCCGAGACGCCCTGGCGCATCAGCAGCTCCGTTCTCGAGGCCAACTTCCTCTCCGTCCCGGAACTGCGCGAGTATCTGCGCTACAACGACCACCTCAGCGCCCAACGCCTCGCTCCCTACGAAACGCAACTGTCTTACCGCTGGGCCCTGCCTTGGGGCTGCTTTGTCGCCGTGCTCATCGCCGGCCCGCTCGGCATCATCTATTCCCGGCGCGGCCTGATGGGCAGCATCACCATGGCCATCGGCTTGTTCTTTTTGCTCATCCTGACCAGCAGCCTTTTCCTCGCGTTGGGCAAGGGCCACCGCCTCAACGCGGACCTCGCCGTCTGGGCTCCCGTGATTTTCTTCGGGGCCATCGGCTGCCTGCTCGTCTGGATGCGCAGCACCAACCGCGAGCTGCCAAGCCTCCTCGATTGATCACGCCATGAACCAAGACTGGGAAATCCGCAAACGCTCCGACATCTGCACCGCCACGCAACGCCCCTTTGCCGAGGGCGAATTTTTCTACACCGCCATCTTCCGCGATGGCGACGGGTTCCGGCGCGACGACCTCTCGGAAGAAGCGTGGCAAGCGCGCCCGGCCGAACCGCAGCCCTTCTCCTTCTGGCGCTCGAAATACGAAATGCCGCCGCCTCCCCCGCCCGAACCGCTGGCCAAACAGGACGCGGAGAGCATCCTGCGCAAGCTGATCGAAGAAAATTCCGAGACGACAAAAAACGCGCGTTATATCCTCGCCCTCATGCTCGAGCGCAAACGCCTGCTCAAACCGATGGAAAGCGCCGACCCCGATGTGCTTGTCTACGAGCGCACCGGGACGGGCGAAACTTTCCTCATCCCCAACCCCCGGCTGGCCCTTTCGCAGGTTCCCGAAGTCCAAAAAGAGGTCTCCGCCCTCCTCGGGCTCCAACTCGGCGAAGCCGCCTGACTCCGGTAGCGGCGCCGACCGTTCCCATGGAACAAACCGCAAGCCCCGGCTTCATCCGCCGCCCGGAGCGCCCGGTGCTTTTCCTCGCCCCGATGGCCGGGGTGACCAATTCGGTCTTCCGCCGCATCTGCAAAGCGCGCGGCGCCGACGTGCTCACCACCGAATTCGTCTCGGCCGAAGGCATCATGCACCGCAACGAGCGCACCGAGCATTACGTCGCCTTCACCCCGGAGGAACGTCCGCTCGGCGTGCAACTATTCGGCGCCGATCCCGACCAACTGGCCCGCGGCGCACAGGCCGTCGTCGATTGGAAGCAACCCGACTTCATCGACATCAACTTCGGTTGCCCGGTCAACAAAGTGGTCTGCAAAAATGGCGGGTCCGCCTTGCTCCGCGACGGGGCCCTCCTTGCCGCCATCGCCTCGGCCGTGGTGCGCGCCGTATCACCATTGCCCGTCACGGCAAAAATCCGCACCGGTTGGGACGCCCAATCGGTCAACGCGGC
>CAYQMP010000027.1:0-10842 GCA_964418615.1 uncultured Chthoniobacter sp.
ACGCGCACGGCTTTGGCCACATCGCCGGGCACGTCGACACCGACCGAACCCTTCTTCACCACAATCACACCGATCGCCACGCCATGTTCGAGGGCGCGCAGCTGCTCGAGCTTTTCCGCTTTTTCCAGCGGGGTCGGTTTCCATTTCACGAACTCGAGCAGCACCTTGCGGCGGTAGCCGTAGATGCCTTGGTGGCGGAGGAATCCGATGCCGCCGCGTCCGTCGCGGTCGTGCGGGATGGCGCTGCGCGAGAAATAAAGTGCTCGGCCGGAGAGGTCGGCGACGACTTTGACCACGTTCGGATTGCGGAGGTCGGCGGCCGCGGTGATCGGGTTCGCCGCGGTGACCATGCCGAGCGAGGAGTCTTCCAACAACGCACGGGCCAATCGGTCGATGGTGGATGGCGCGATGTCGGGCTCGTCGCCTTGGACATTGAGGATAATCGGCGCTGACTTCAACTTGGCCGCGACTTCAGCCAACCGGTCGGTGCCGGTCGGGTGCTTGGGCGAAGTGAGCGCGACCTCGGCCCCGAAATCGAAGGCCGTCTCGGCGATGCGCATGTCGTCGGTGGCCACGATGACCCGGCCGACCGTCTTCGCGCGGTTGGTCCGCTCCCAAACGTGCTGAACCAGCGGTTTGCCGCGCAGCTTGACCAGCGGCTTTCCGGGAAAACGCGTCGAAGCCCAGCGGGCGGGAATGATGGCGGTTACTTCGGACATCCAACCTCCTGCAAAATGAAATCCGCGGCGTAGCCGATATCGGGAACGACGGCGTCGGCGCCGCAGTCGAGGTGGTCTTTGCCGTGCCCCGTCTCGACCAGCACGGTGCGCAGTCCGGCGTTTTTGCCGCATTCGACATCGCACGTTTTGTCGCCGACCATCCAAGAGCGCGAGAGATCGATGCCGTGCTCGCGCGCGGCTTCCTCGAGCATGGCGGGGGACGGTTTGCGACGAGGGCTGGGATTGTCCGGCGTGCTTTCGTCATGGTAGGCGGCGGTGATTTCAGCCGGCTTGAGTTGCCAGAGCACCTCCTCGTGCACGCGACGGTAGTCGTCTTGGGTGAAGTAGCCGCGTCCGATACCGCTTTGGTTGGTCACGATGACCAGCGCAAAACCGGCCTCGGCCAGTTTGAGCAAAGCCTCGGGCGCGCCCTCGATGGCGCGGACCTGCGAGGGATTGGAACAGTAGTGCACCTCGTGGATGAGGGTGCCGTCGCGGTCGAAAAACACGGCGGGACGCTCAGCGGGCATGGTTTTCGAAGCTGGCGAGAAGTTCGTCCGGGGTCAGCGTGGCCGTGCCGAGCTTGCCCACCACGACACCGCTGGCGTGGTTGGCGATTTCCGAAGCCTCGACCGGAGTGGCGCCCGCGCAGAGGGACAGTGTGTATAGCGCGATGGCCGTGTCGCCGGCTCCGGAGACGTCGAAGACCTCGCGGGCCCGCGTCGGCGTGTGGTGGCGCTGTCCGTCCTTGGTGAAAAGCATCATGCCGAGTTCGCTCAACGTCACGAGCAACTGGTCGGCTTCCCACTTGGCCAGCAAAGCCTCGCCGACCTGCAGCAGTTGCCTGTCCTCCAGCGGATGCGCCACGGGTTCGCTCCAGGGCACGCCGGCCGCGGCAAAAGCTTCGTGGCGGTTGGGTTTGACCACCGTAGCACCGCGCCAAGTCAGCGGGTTGCCCGGATTCGGGTCGACGGCCACGACGCAACCGGCGGCGCGGGCTCGGCGGATGATTTCGGCGGACATTTCCTCGTCGAAGAATCCTTTGCCGTAGTCCTCGAGGATGACGCCATCCGTTTGCGGCAACGCGGCATCCAAGGCGGCGAGCACGGCTTTGCGTTGGGCCGGCCCGGCGGGCTCGGCCAATTCGCGGTCGACGCGGACGACCTGCTGCGTGCGTGCGATGATGCGCGTCTTCACCGTGGTCGGTCCGGCGCGGTTGACCACGCCGTCGGTCCCGATGCCGCCCGCCGCGAGCAATTCACGCAGGCGTGTCCCCGCGGCGTCCTCGCCAGCCAGACCGAGCACGGACGTCTTGTCGGTAAACTCGTGGAGGTTGCGGGCCACGTTGGCCGCGCCTCCCGGATAGAACGTCTCGCGATCGACGGCCACCACCGGCACGGGCGCCTCGGGCGAGATACGCGAGACTTTGCCCCAGATGAATTCATCGAGCATCAGGTCGCCGGCCACCAAGACGCGGCGACCGGACATTCCCCCGATGATTTCCTGCACGCGCGCGGCGCTGGGCAATTGTTCCACGGGCGGCTTTTTATGCTTTATCTTGGCAGGTTCCCAAGTGAAATTTCCCTCAACCGTGATACCGCGCTTTCTTTTCGTCCTTCTGCTCGGTCTGGCCACCGCCGCAGCGCAAAAACCGGCCAAGCAAATCGACCTCGGGCAGTTCCCGGCCGACACCATCGAGAATGTCGTTGTGCCCGTTCCGAGCGAGATTTTCTCCGTCCTCGACAAACTGGGCAACCCGAACTGGCGCGCGGAACTCGGGCCGGAAAAAACCTACCCGGCCAGCCCGAACCGCGCCCAAGTCGCCCTCCTCCTCGGCACGGTCATCGCCGACGGTTTCGTCGCGGTGGAAGCCGAGGACAGCGAGCGGGTCAAAGAAATCGGCCGCAATGTCCTCACCTTGGCCGAGGCAATCAATGTCCGGAAGTCCGTGGTGGCCCGCAGCAACAGCATCATCGAGAAAGCCGACGCCCGCCAATGGAACGCCGTGCGCCGCGAGTTCGACGGCGCGCTGCAGGATGTCAACCAAGCCATGATCGAACTCAACGACGAGCAACTCGCCCAACTGGTCAGCCTCGGCGGCTGGCTGCGCGGCACCGAAGTTCTCACCTCCATCGTGAAGGAGAAATATTCCCGCGACCGCGCCGAACTCCTCTACCAACCTCTGCTCGTCGATTACTTCAACCGCCAGCTCGACAAGATGAGCCCGCGTCTGCGCCGCCAGCAGCTCGTCGGTGAAATCCGCAACTCCCTCGGTCGCATCGGCCCGCTGATCAAAAAGTCACCGGCCAACGATATCTCCCCCGAAACCGTAACCGAGATCAACACCATCTCCGTGCAGATGGTCGACCTCATTCGCGCCAAGGCCGGCTGACCATGAAGTTCCTCCCCTCCCGCCAGCTTCTCACCCTCGCCGCGCTCGCCCTGCTCGTCGCCGCACCGGCCGCTTGGGCCTTTGTCGACGATGCACTGTCCTTCGCTTATGAAGCGGCCAATCCCTACGCCGAGCGCGGATGGATCATCCGCGAGGACGCTTGGGGCGGCGACCTCGAGGAAGGCGGCAAGAAAGCCGTCACCGCGCA
Source organism: uncultured Chthoniobacter sp. (assembly GCA_964418615.1). Taxonomy (GTDB): domain Bacteria; phylum Verrucomicrobiota; class Verrucomicrobiia; order Chthoniobacterales; family JACTMZ01; genus JACTMZ01. The sequence continues at coordinate 3,320 of CAYQMP010000027.1, forward strand.
GCTTTTCCGCGGCAACAACTACATGTTCTTCCTCGCCACCGACGTCGATGCGGCCACCCTGCGGGTCAACATCTACGACTCGGAAGGCGCCTTGGCGGAAAGCAAATCGTGGCAACGCGGACGCTTCGCCTACGCCGAAATCAAACCGCGTTCGACCGGCACCTACTACGCCATCGTCGAAATCCTTTCCTCGCCCGAAGAGCGCACCGGCTGGGCGCTGGTCTACGGATTCCAGCGGAAATGACCGCTTGATGGAGAGCACCACGCTCCATTTCGACAACGCCCGCGCGGCCGCCGCGCTTTACCAGAACGACGAGCGTTTGCTCCGCGAGATGGAACAACGCCTCGGCGTGCAAGTCGCGGCGCGCGAAGGCTGGATCCGCATCGAGGGCGAAAAAGAAAAAGCCGCCCGCGCCGCGCAAGTCTTCACCCAACTCGACGAAGCCCGCCGCGGCGGCGCGGTCATCGGCAAACAGGAATTCCGCTACGCCCTGCAGTCCGCCGAGGAAGGCGCACCCAACGGCAGCATCACCGAACTGGCCGCCGAACGCATCGTCTGCTCGCCACGCAAAGCGCCGGTCATTCCCAAAACACCCGGACAGCGCGACTATGTCCGTGCCATCCGCGAGCACGACGTCGTCTTCGGCGTCGGCCCCGCGGGAACCGGCAAAACCTACCTCGCCATGGCCATGGCCGTGGCCGCGCTGAAAAAGGAGCAGGTCGGTCGCATCGTCCTGACCCGCCCCGCAGTCGAAGCCGGCGAGGCCCTCGGTTTCCTTCCCGGCGCCCTCGAGGAAAAAATCCTCCCTTACCTGCGCCCCCTCTACGATGCGCTCTATGACATGCTCGAGACCGACGAGATCCAGAAATTCATGGACCGCGGCATCATCGAGATCGCCCCTCTGGCCTACATGCGCGGACGCACGCTGAACCATTCCTTCGTGGTCCTGGACGAGGCGCAGAACACGACGGCCGAGCAAATGTTCATGTTCCTCACCCGTCTGGGCAACGAGTCGAAGTGCGTCATCACCGGCGACCGCACCCAGATCGACCTCCCGCGGCACAAGCGCTCCGGTTTGCTCGAGGCGGTCGAGGTCCTGCAGAACGTCGAAGGGTTGGCCATCCGCCAACTCAGCCGCAAGGATGTCGTCCGCCATCCGCTGGTGCAGAAGATCATCAATGCGTACGAGCAGCACCGGGAAACGGCGCCTGAAGCCTGAACGCTCGACGGCTTGACCAAAAAAACGAAATGACCAGCGCCGTGGATGGCGCCGCGACATATGTAGCGTCGACCTCCCCGCCGACCGCCGTTGAAGCATTTCAGATTTTTGTATCCGCAGCACTTGCCTCTCGACCAACTCGAAAGCTGTCACAATTAACTCAAGCAAAGGTGGATCGCGCCGTCCCGGCGCGATTTCCGAACAAGAAATCGCGATGGGGACATCGCGATCCACCAGTCTGAAAATTCAGGCGGTCATATCGGTTGGTCCCCAGGCCACCGGCGGTCATGGACCGCCGCTGCAAGTGGTGATATGAATGCAAGCTATGCCCGCACCCACTCTCCTCGTCCTCGCCGCCGGCATGGGCAGCCGTTACGGCGGACTCAAGCAACTCGATCCGGTCGGTCCCGGCGGCGAGACACTGCTCGACTACTCGGTGCACGATGCCATGCGCGCCGGATTTGATCGCGTCGTCTTCCTCATCCGCCGCGATATCGAAAAGGATTTCCGCGCCAAAATCGGCGCACGCTACGAGGGCCGCATAGCAGTGGGCTATGCGTTCCAGCAACTCGATGAACTGCCCGGAGGTTTCACCGCGCCGGCCGGACGGACCAAGCCCTGGGGAACGGCGCACGCCGTTTGGTGCGCGCGCCACGAAGTGCATTCACCGTTCGTCGCGATCAATGCCGACGACTTTTACGGCGCGGAGTCTTTCCGCCGGCTTGGCGACTTCCTGCGGACGGCAGACTCCGCGGCGCATCCCGCCCAGTTCGCCATGGCTGCCTATCGTTTGGACAGAACCCTGAGCGAACACGGCACAGTGGCCCGCGGCATTTGCCAAGTTGGCGCGGACGGTCTGCTCCTCGGCGTCGAGGAGATCACGGATCTCGCGCGCCGCGCCGACGGCGCCATTGCTTCGGGCGACCGCATCTTTGCCGACGACACGCCTGTCTCAATGAACTTCTGGGGATTCACCCCGCAAATTTTCCCCATGCTGGAAAAGGTCCTGTGTCAGTTTATGACAAACCACGGCAGCAGTGAGAAAGCCGAGTGCTACATCCCGAGCGCCGTGGCGGAAATGATCGGTTCCGGCGCGGCCACGGTGCACGCGCTGCCCACCTCGTCCGAATGGTTCGGAGTCACTTACCGCGAGGACCGGCCGCGCGTGGTCGAAAGCATCGCAAGGCTCGTAGCCGGCGGCTCTTACGCCGCCAGCCAATAAGCGACCCCGAAATCAGTCCTTGCCGGAGCGGGCCGGACCGGGCACAAGATTGCAAGCTCACTCCGCGATCGTTTTTTCGTCATTAAGAGCAACGTGAGCAATCACCCTTTCACCAACCGCGAAACGCGCATCAAGCGACGCGAGGAACGCAACATGTTCCGACGACGCCTTCTTCCCCTCGCGTGGGCGGTGTCTTTCATCGGCTTCGCCGGCTTGGTCATTCTGGCGGGCTACCTTCTTTTCTACGGCGAATGGCTCTACCAATACGCCGGACTTTTCATCGCGCTGGCTGTTCTCCCCTTTATTCTGACTGTCGTCTCGTGGCTCCGCGGTCACAACAGCAACCGACTCGAGGAGCCCTGAGTTCACTCGAGACTCGGCACGGGAACCTCCCCGACCGGAGTGGCCAGACGCCCGGCGCGTTTGGCCGAAGTGACGCGTTCGAGCAAATTGCGCTCGGCCAATTTGTCATGCACGGCAGCGGCAATGACGCGCCCGGTCCGCTCGGCATCCTGGGTGACGCCTTTCGCACCGATCGCTCCGGCCGTAACCGCTCCACCCACCACACTGACCGCGATAGGGATAGCCACGGGCGAGGGAACCAGCGCTCCGACAATACCCGGCTCCATGTTGCTGCCGCCGGTCGTTTCGAAGGCCAGCCACGGTTCGGTCGCCGAAGCGGCCAAATTGAACACGCGCACGGAAGTCTCCAAACGTGTCCGGCCCGCGCCGAAACCGATACCCAACCGTAACGCGCGGCTTCCTTGCCGGACGCGGAGAATTTTCCCCTGAATAAGCAGCCCTTCGGCTGGCGCGGACGACGAGAGATCGAGCAGACGCCCGGGAGCCACCCATTCCCCGGCCCGGGACAAGACGCTCTCGGCCACCATCGAGCCCAGTTTGGCTTCCACGTCTTCGCCCGGCTTGGCTGCGGCAACGTCGAATTCAATGCCCCGACCCACTTCGAAGGGTCGCACGTAGACGACATCCGGCCGCGCCGTCGGCGCAAGGGAAGACGTTTCCCGCTCATGCAAGACGCTGACCGAAGAGCAACCGGTCAAAGTCAGCGCCGCCAGCGCCGCGGGGAGAAACAGTCTCATTCTTGAAGAAGGAGTCTCGCGAAACCCTCCCGTTTGTGAAAGTCCGGTTTTCCATGTTGCGCGGGGAAGGACGAAAGCACCGCGAGCCCGCCGACCCTGTCGTAATCGTAGCGCCCGGCCAGAAACTCCCAACCACCCTCGTCGGGTCGGCCACCCGCCACCTGCCAGGGGATCGACAAGACAGCGCGCCATCCGCCCGCCGTTTTCCCGGCACGAACATCGCTGCCCGGGCGCGGGGCAGACTTTTCGCGATAGCCGCGGAAAGCGTAAACCGTTTTGCGTCCGGCCGGTGTGGCATGAATCTCGAAATAGCCGAGTTGGTCGCGCCGCCCGAGGAAGATCTCGACCACATCGCCCAGCTTGAAATGATCCATCCCGTCCCGCTTGCCCGGGGAAACGAGGGAGGCGTCGCGGCAGAGGAACTCGAAGAAAACGGCGGAGTCGTTCCATCGGGCGCGCAGCTCGGCGGTAGGCGCATCCGAGCCGTCGACTCCGCGGAGTAGGACCGGCTCGGCACCGGCCCACCCCGCGCGATCGCTCCAAGCCTGTTCCAGATCGAGTCCCGGCGCAGGCGATGCCGTGAGCGCGGGCGGGGCCGCATGGACAGAAGCGGCGGCGAGGCAGAGCATGGCTGTTATCGGACGGATCATGCGACGGGCGCCAAATTAAAATGACAAACCGTCGTTCCGGGTTAAAGATTCCAGTTAGCGCCGGGGCGTAGCTTAGCTTGGTAGAGCGCCTGGTTTGGGACCAGGAGGTCGCAGGTTCAAATCCTGTCGCCCCGATTTGTCCATCGCCATGAGATCGGCGACGGTGACGAACTGGAATCCGCGGCCGAGAAGTTGGTCGAGAGTCGAAGGCATGGCCGCGACGGTCGACGTATGGATGTCATGGCAAAGCAGGACGGCACCCGGGGAAGCTCCTTTGACCAGTTCTCGGGTGACGCGGGATGAGTTGCGGTATTTCCAGTCGAGCGGATCGACCGACCACATGATCGTCTCGTAGCCGTGCCGGTCGAAGGCGATGCGCCGCACGCTGTCATTGAAGGCCCCGTAAGGCGGACGAAGGTTGGTCATGCGCACGCCCGTCACTTCGAGCACCTTGTCGTGCGTCCGGCGCAACTCATCGGCCACGCGGGAAGAGGAGAGACGCGAGAGTTGCGGGTGCGTCCACGTGTGGTTGGCGATCTCGTGGCCCTCGGCCACGATGCGGCGGGCAATGTCGGGATGGGCTTCCACGTTGCGGCCTATGACATAAAACGTGCACTTGATGTTGCGACCTCCGAGCAAGTCGAGAAGCTTCGGAGTCAGTGTGCCGTGCGGGCCGTCGTCGAAAGTCAGGGAAATGTGCGGCGTGCCGATGGCCGCGGAGTGAAAGGGCAACCCCATGGAGGCGGGCGCGGTGAGCGGACCGGGCACCGATTTGACTCCGGGTGTGTCGGGATGGAGGCCAAAGCCGGCTCCCATCGTTCCGAAGGCGCGGGTCAGAGGAAGGGCGCAGGCTCCCAAGGTCAGGGTGCGGAGGAAATTGCGCCGTGAGAGGTGCGGACCATCGCAGGTCATAATACAGCCACCATACTCCTGATCCCCGCGGGTGGCAACCCGGCGGGGTCAGGCCAGCGCGGCAGCCAGCCCGGCGGCTTTGTGCAATGTCTCCTCGTATTCGAGCACCGGATCGGAGTCGGCCACGATGCCGGCCCCCACCCCGAAGGTCGCCGTGCCGTCGCGAACGACCAGAGTGCGGATGGCGATGTTGAAGGCGGCGCTGCCGTCGGCATGGAAAAATCCGACAGCCCCCGTGTAAATACCGCGGGGCACCGACTCCAGTTCGTCGATGATTTCCCGGGCCCGCTTTTTCGGAGCACCGGTGATCGAGCCGCCCGGGTAGCAGGCCCGCACGGCCTGCACCGGGGAAACCTCGGCGCGCAAGCGGCCCTCCACGGTGGAGACGAGATGATGCACTTGGGCGAAGGACTCCAGTTCGCACAAACCGGTAACCCGCACGCTGCCGTATTCGCAGACTTGCCCGAGATCGTTCCGCTCCAAATCGGTGATCATGACCAACTCCGCGCGTTCCTTGGGCGAAGCAAGGAGTTCACGCGCCGCGGCGTCGTCATTGTCTTTACGCGGACGCGTGCCCTTGATCGGACGCGTGACGATGCGGCGTCCGTCGATGAGGAGAAAACACTCCGGCGAGACACTGAGCACGCTGGTATCGCCCAACTGCAGGAAGCAGGAAAATGGCGCCGGGCTGGCCGCACGCAAACGTGGATAAAACGCCGCCGGATCCGCAGACCATGGCGCGGAAAGGGTGTGTGTGAGGTTGACCTGATAGATATCGCCCGCCGCGATGTAGTCATGGGCCCGTTTGACCCGCCGCACCCATTCTTCGCGCTGAAGGCCCGGACGAAAATCCGTCGCCGAACCACTCCACGGGGTGGCGTCCGGCAAAGCAGGCGGCGGATCATCGCCGGTTCGAAAAAGCCCGAAGCGGAAACCGCCCCGGTAGTCGAACCAGCCGGCGAGGAATCCTTGCGGCGCGTCATCCCGCAGCCCGGCCAGGGCCGACTCGAGCTTGTTCCAGTCCTGCCACGAGCCTTCGAGGATCGCCACCGGAGCCCGTCCGGAGAGAACCCGGCCGAAACCGGGTCCGTCGAAAAGCACGGCATCGTCCCGGCACCCCGGAGCATTCGTCGGCATGGCTTCCGATCTCATCCGGAAAGCCTTTCCAATTCAAGCGGCCCCGCGATATTGTTTTGGCGTTTATGGAACGGAAAACGGTCTCTTTCATCGCGCTGGCCGCCCTGCTGGCCGGTCCGGTTTCCGTGCCGGCCCAAGAGGAGGACGTTGCTCCTTTGCCCCCGGTCATCGTCGAAGAAATCCCCCTCGCGGACCCGACGCCGGAAGTTTCGCCAGCCGAAGCCCCCGACGACGAGGCCCCGAGTGCCGAGATGATCATCGACGCCGAGGAGGAAGTGCTGCAGGAACCGGCCTTGGATCCCAACGAGCAACCGCTGCCACCGATGGACGGCGATGCGCCTTTCCCGGGTGAGGAGAATATTTTCGGCGCCGACCTTTTCGGGGGACAAGACATGTTCATGCCACCCGTGCCGGATATTCCCGAAGCACCTCCACTGCTCGAGGATCCCAAGGAGTTGGAGCGCAAACAGCGCGTCAAACTCCGCCGCATCAAGGCGCGCCTCAGCCAAGACCCGGAACTGCTGACCTTGCAGGACATGGCGGCACGCGCCCCGACGCCGGAAGACCAGCGCGCCGCGCGCCGGGCTTACTACGCCCTGTTCTTCAACAAAGTGCGGGCCGCCGATCCGGATCTCACGGAGTATGCCGACAGTCTGGAGCGAGTGTCGGTGCCCGGCCTTTACCAGACGCGCATCGAGCCCACCCTCGCCCTTAGTCCGCCGCCCCAGCCGCAACCGCAGGAGCAATTCATCCCCGAGCAGCAGTTCCCGGACTTCGTGCCGGCGGACGAGGAATCGATCCCGCTGCCCTGAGCAGGCTCAGACTCCGACAATCGCGGGCAACTCGCCCAGCGAGCGGATGGTAAAATCCGGTTCGGTCAACCCGACCGGCTCGTCCTCTCCTTCGAGGGCCAGCCAGCAGGTAGCCAGCCCGGCCCGCTTGCCGCCGACGATGTCGCGGGCCAGCGAATTGCCGACCATGAGTGCCGCGGAGGCCTCGACTCCGAGGCGTCCGAGCAAGTGATGGAAAATTTCCGGCTCGGGTTTACCGGTGCCGATTTCACCCGACACGACGGCCGCATCGAAAAACAGGCCGAGCCCCGAAGCCTCGATCTTCTCCCGCTGCAAGGCCGCCGCGCCGTTGGTCAGCAACCCGATGCGGACGCCGGCGGCGCGCAGGCGGTGCAGCACTTCCTCCGCACCGGGCAAGCGGTCCTGCAGTTCCCGGCGGCGTTGCGCGAAAAAAGCGCCGAGCTCCGCGGCCAACGCCTCGTCATCCAAAC
>CAYQMP010000028.1:0-10690 GCA_964418615.1 uncultured Chthoniobacter sp.
GGCGTCGGTTTGGGCTTGGGCGTGGGGCGCGGCGTTTGGCGCGGAGTGGCGGCCGGCTTGGGCGGGGGGAGAACGAGCGGCTTGGGAGGCTTTTCCACGGTGGCAGCAGGCGGCTCGGTGGGACGCGGACGCGGTTTGGGCCGGACCGGCTCGGGACGCGGCGTGGCGGCCGGTTCCGGGACGATGGTCTCGCGTGCACGGAGGAAGAGTTCGCGTTTGCGTTGTTCCTCGGCCGAAATTTGCGCGCGCAGAAAGGGCGTGAACCCGGCGAGCAAAGCCAGCACCGAAAAAGCGAAAACGAAGGCGCGGGCGGCGGGCACAGCAAGAAACTAAAGGCGCGGGGGAGCCGAGTTCAACTGGATTGCTTGCGCGAAGCGTAGGCCACGCGGCGCAGGCAGAGGCCGCCCGCCGGGGCCACGGCGCGGGGAAGATCGGTCGGACGTCCGGCCAGACGCGCCTCAAGATCGGCGAGCGTCGCCCGGCGCTGGGCCACGCGCACCATGGCCGCCACGAGCATGCGGACCATCTTGTAAAGAAAACCGTCGCCCTCGAAGCGCAGGCGGATTTCCGGGCCGCGCACGGACACGCGGATGGAACGCAGGTGGCGCCGCGTGTCGCGCACCGGCGTTCCGCGGTTGGCCGAAAACCCGCCGAAGTCGCGGCGCCCGGCGAGAATTCCCGCCGCGCGGCGCAGTATGGCGGCATCGGGCGCGGGCTGCACATGCCAGGCACGCCCGACCCTGTGCGGCGGAAGAACGGGGCCGGTCCAGAGCACGTAGTCGTAGGTTTTTCCGGTTGCGGCGTAGCGGGCATGGAATCCGGGGCGTGCCCGCACGCAGGCCATGACCCGGACGGTCGGCGGCAGCATGGCATTGAGCGCGCGTTGCCAGAATTTGCCATCTCCCCGTCCGTCGGGGACCTCGGCGTGGGCGACTTGCCCGAGCGCATGGACCCCGGCATCGGTCCGCCCCGCGCCCTGCACCGGAACCTTGGCACCTCCGGCCAGCTTGGTCAGCGCTTCTTGCAGAACATCCTGCACCGCGCCCCCGCCCGGCTGGCTCTGCCATCCGCGGAAGGCGGCGCCGTCGTAGGCCAGGGTCAGCTTAAGTCGCATGGCGCGCGATCGAGCCAACTCTGCAGCAAAATCTGCGCGGCAACCTGATCGACCACTCCGCGCTGGTCGCGGGCCTTGCGTCCGCTCTCCCGCAACGAACGCTGCGCCGCCACCGTGGTGAGACGCTCGTCCCACAGGTCAACCGGGCACTCCACGCGGGCGCGGAGATCCCCGGCGAAGGCACGGGCGGCTTCGGCGGCCGGGCCGTAACTGCCGTCCATGTTGCGGGGCAGCCCGACGAGGATGCGTCCGGGTTTGAGTTCCCCGGCCGCGGCAACAACGGCCTCGAGCGACGCCGCGCCGCCCGGCAGCGTTTTCCAAGGCTGGGCGAGCATGCCGAGTTCGTCGCTCACCGCCACGCCGGTGCGGGCGGAACCGAGGTCGACCGCCATGGTGCGGCTCATTGCAATTCCGCCGGCACGCGGGGCACGAGCTTCTTGATGTTCTCCGCCTCGCTGCGGTGGCAGACGAGCAGCGCATCGGGAGTGTCTATGACAATAAGGTCCTGCACACCGGCCAGCGCGACGTGTTTGCGCCCGCCGGAGAAGACGATGTTGTGCGAGGCATCCGAGGCGGTGAGCGGGCAATTGGCCGCGTTGCCGCCTTCATGCGCGTCGAGGTATTTGGCCACGGCCAGCCAGCTGCCCACATCGTCCCAATCGAAACCCGCCTCGAGCTCGAGCACGCGCGCGGCTTTTTCCATGATGGCGTAGTCGACGGAAATCTTGGGCAGTTTCGGAAATTCCGCGGCCAGCAAACCGTCGAGGTCCGTGGTCGTGCGCATGCGCGAGACGAAGGCGGCGAGTTCGGGGGCGTGTTTGGTCAGTTCACCCATGATGGCCGGGATGGACCAGACGAACATGCCGGCATTCCAGCGGAAGTTGCCCTGCTTGAGAAAGGACTCGGCCATTTCGGCGTCGGGCTTTTCGCGGAAACGTTTGACCTCGTAAATGGCGGGGTCCGTTTCGTTGGCGCGCGAACCTTGTTCGATGTAACCGAAGCCCGGGCAGGCCCAAGTGGGTTTGATGCCGATGGTGAGGAGCGCGCCGGAACCGGCGGCTGCCTCGGCGCCGGCGAGCAAATCGCGGCGGAAAGCGGCGGCATCTTTGATCAGGTGATCGGCGGGCAGCACGGCCATGACCGCTTGGGGATCACGCCGCAGAACGAGGCCGACGCCCAACGCGACAGCGGGCGCGGTGTCGCGTTTGGCCGGTTCGGCCACGATGTTTTCCGGCGGCAACTGCGGGCAAGCCGCACGCACGGCGGCCTCCTGCTCGCGGTTGGTCAGGACAAAAACGCGCTCCGGCGGCACCGCGTCGCCGAGGCGGGCGATGGTTTCCTCCAGCATGGTGCGGTCGGAAAACAGTTTGAGCAGTTGCTTGGGGCGCGCGCGGCGGCTGCAGGGCCAGAAACGCTCGCCGCTGCCGCCGGCGAGAACGAGTGCGTAGAGATCGGACTTCACGGCGCCATGAGACGATTTTGCCGCGCGGGGCGCAACCTCGCGTGTGGAAAATCTGCGCAACAGGGGCGGTTGCGGTTGCCACGGAAGGCAAACCGGAGTATGGAGGCCGTGTTATGGCATCCCTCTTCGAAAGACTCTCCCAAAATTTACCCGGCACCTCCCTGGCCGCCGCGGCGGAAATGGCCGTCGGTGTGGGGGCCGGTTTGCTCGTCGCCGACCAACTGGGCAAAAACGCCCGCCAGCGGATCGGCGTCATTGCGCTGGTGGCAGGCGTGGCTGCAACCGTTCCCCTGCTCATCGGCGCGGGCTTGCGGGTCAACCGCGAACTGGGTGAAGGACGGCGCACGCGTCGCCGGCTGGAAACAATCCGCCATGACTCCGGTTTCGCCGAGGACGGCGATTTCTATTGAGCGGGCTGCGGATTGTCCTCGCCTCCTCCTCGCCGCGGCGCAGTGAATTGCTGCGCTCGGCGGGTGTGACTTTCTCGACCGCGTCGGCCGATGCCGTCGAGATCCACGACCCCGCGCTGGGTCTCACCGGATTGGTCACAGCGAACGCACGGACCAAGGCCCTCGCCGTCGCCTCATCGCATCCCGGGGCCGTGGTGATCGGAGCCGACACCTTGGTCTGGCTCGACGGTCACGCCTTGGGCAAGCCGGGCGATCTGGACCAAGCCCGCAGCATGTTGAAGCGCCTTGCCGGCCGTGTGCACGAAGTGGCCACCGGCGTCCACCTCATCCGGCTCGAACCGCGTATGCAGGTCGAATTCCACGAGACCACGCGCGTGCGGTTCCGCCCGTTCGAAGCCGAAGTCGTGGAGAAGTATCTCGAGCGCGTGCACGTTCTCGATAAGGCGGGCGGTTACGCGTTGCAGGAGCACGGGGAAATGCTCGTGGAATCCGTCGAGGGCAGCTGTTCCAACGTGGTGGGCCTTCCTCTGGAAAGAACCTTGGCGGCCTTGCGGCATTTCACCGCGGAGGAGTAAGCTTCGCACGTGACGACTCCCGGAACGGCCAAGCATCGCGGCAAGATCGTCGACCTTTTCCGGCGTCGCGTTTTCCCCGGATACATCGAGGTCGCGAACGGCAAGGTCACCGCAGTGCGCGAGGATCACAGCGTGACCGAGCAAAGTTATCTCTGCCCCGGTTTCGTCGATGCGCATGTGCATATCGAAAGCTCGATGCTCACCCCGCCCGAGTTCGCCCGCCTAGCCGTCGTCCACGGCACGGTGGCCACCGTTTCCGACCCGCACGAGATCGCCAACGTCCTCGGCATCGAAGGTGTGCGCTACATGCAGAAACTGGCGGAGCAGACCCCTTGCAAAATTCACTTCGGCATTCCTTCCTGCGTGCCGGCCACGAATTTCGAAACGGCGGGCGCCTCGATGGGGCCCGAGGCGATCGAGGAACTCTGCGCCGACCCTTCCCTCCTCTACCTGTCCGAAATGATGAACTTCCCGGGGGTCATCCACCGCGACCCGGAAGTCATGCGCAAACTCGAGATCGCCAAAAAGCACGGCAAGCGCATCGACGGCCACGCGCCGGGACTCCGCGGCGCGGATCTCGAGGCTTATGTCGCGGCCGGCATCGAAACCGACCACGAATGTTTCCAACTCGAGGAGGCGCTGGAAAAACTGGCCCTCGGGCAGAAAATCCTCATCCGCGAGGGCTCCGCGGCGAAAAACTTCGCCGAACTCTGGCCCCTGCTCAACGAGCACCCCGACCGCTGCATGCTATGCAGCGACGACAAGCACCCGGACGATCTGGTCGAGGGACACATCAACACCCTCTGCGCACGCGCCGTGGGCAAAGGCGTCCAGGTTTTCAATGTCCTCCGCGCCGCCTGCCTCAATCCCGTCGAGCACTACGGCCTGCGCAGCGGCCTGATGCGCCCCGGTGATCCGGCCGACTTCATCCGCCTGCGCGACATCACCGGATTCAAGGTCGAGGAAACATGGATCGACGGCCAATGCGTGGCCCGCGGGGGAAAATCGCTCCTCCCCAAGACACGCTCGCCGCGTGCCAACAAGTTCCACGCCCAGCCCAAAGATCCGGCGGATTTCGCGGTCCCTGCCGGCCAAGGGCGCATCCGCGTGATCGAGGCGCTCGACGGGCAGATTGTCACGGGAGCGGGCGAGGTGGAGCCGTGCATCCGCGAAGGCCATGCGGTGGCCGATCCCGGGCAGGACATTCTCAAGATTGCCGTGGTCAACCGTTACGCGGACTCGGCGCCGGCCGTGGCCTTCGTGCGCGGGGTCGGACTCAAACGCGGCGCCATCGCCTCCAGCGTGGCCCACGATTGTCATAATCTCGTGGCCGTCGGCGCTTCGGACGAGGAACTGGCCCGCGCCGTCAACCTGCTCATCGCCAACCAAGGCGGTATCTGCGCGGTCGGAGGGGACAAGGACCATGTGCTCCCGCTGCCCGTGGCCGGTCTGATGAGCGACGGCTACGCCGAGGACGTCGCGGCAGGCTACGCGCGACTCACGGCGCAGGCCAAACAGCTCGGGAGCACGCTGCATGCGCCATTCATGACCTTATCCTTCCTCGCGCTGCTCGTTATTCCTGCACTCAAGCTGAGCGACCTCGGCCTTTTCGACGGGACAAAATTCGAATTTGTCCCCGTCTTCACCGGCGACCCCACCGTCGGGGTGCCGTCGAATTAGACCTTCAGCGCTTTCAGCGTGGCCAGCGCCGACTTCGGGTTGCTCACGCGGAGGATGAGGAGGCCGCGCACTTCGCCGGGATGGCTGGCGAGGTAAGCGTATTCGATGTTGATCTTCTTTTTCGAGAGGGCCTTGGCGATTTTCGAGAGCGCCCCGGGTTGGTTGCGATTCTCCACCATGAGGACGTCGCTTTCCACGACCAGCGTCCCGCGCTCCTCGAAAAGCTCCAAGGCGCGGTCCGGTTCGTCGACCACCAGACGCACCACGTTGTGGTCTGTGGTATCGGAGGTGGCCAAGCCCCAGATATTGATACCCTCCTTGGCCAGCACGTCGCAGACGGCAGCGAGAGTTCCGGGTTTGTTTTCGATGAAGACGGCGAGTTGGGTGACGATTTTGACCATAAACTTTTTGGAGTGGGAGCCGCGCCATGAGGACGCGGTGCTGGTGCGAACCTAAATCCGGCCCCGCTTTTTCTCAACTCCGTTCCTCCCGCTGGCGTCCGCCGCACACCGCGTCTAAGCTGGAAGGTTATGGCCTCGTCCTTCCACCTCGCCTCGCCCCATGCGCCCTGCGGGGATCAGGGACCGGCCATCGACAAACTGACCCGCTCGCTCGAGGCGGGCAACCGCCATCAGACTCTCCTCGGCGTGACCGGATCGGGCAAGACCTTCACCGCGGCGAACATCATCCGCAACCTCGACCGCCCGACGCTGGTCATCTCGCACAACAAGACGCTGGCCGCGCAACTCTACTCCGAGTTCAAACAGTTCTTCCCCGACAATGCCGTCGAATATTTCGTCAGCTACTTCGACTACTACCAACCCGAGGCCTACATCCCGCGCACCGACACCTACATCGAGAAAGATTCCTCGATCAACGAGGAGATCGAGCGCTTGCGCCTCTCGGCGACCAGTTCCCTGCTCTCCCGCCGCGACGTGCTCGTCGTGGCCAGCGTGTCCTGCATCTACGGCTTGGGCTCGCCGGAAGATTACAAAAACATGCTCCTCCCGCTGAAAACCGGCGAGGAATTGTCCCGCGAAAAATTCCTCGGCCGCCTCGTCGACCTGCTCTACGAGCGCAACGACATCGCCTTCGGCCGCGGCAAATTCCGCGTGCGCGGCGATGTGGTCGAAGTCCATCCGGCCAACATGGACGAAACCGCCGTCCGCGTGGAATTTTTCGGCGACAACATCGACCGCATCAGCGTCGTTGATCCGCTCACCGGCCATGTCACCGAATCCGTGCCCGGGCTGACCATTTTCCCGGCCAAGCAATTCGTCACCCCGCAGGACAAACTCCGCCGCGCCCTCGGCACCATCCGCACGGAACTCGACGGGCGCCTCGCCGAGCTCGAAGCGCAGGGCAAACTCCTCGAATCCCAGCGCCTCAAAATGCGCACCGAGTTCGACCTCGAAATGATGGAGGAAATGGGCTTCTGCAACGGGATCGAAAACTATTCGCGCCACCTGAGCGGACGCCCGCCCGGCTCGCGTCCGTTCACCCTCCTCGACTTTTTCCCCAAGGACTACCTCTGCGTGATCGACGAATCCCACGCGTCCATCCCGCAGATCGGCGGCATGTATGCCGGCGACCGCTCGCGCAAGCAGGTGCTTGTCGACTACGGCTTCCGTCTGCCCAGCGCACTGGACAACCGCCCGCTCAACTTTCCCGAGTTCATGGAGATGACGAATCAGCTCCTCTACATGAGCGCGACCCCGGGAGACTTCGAACTCCGCAACAGCCACGTGGGGAACACGACGTTCCTGCCCTCCGTGCGCAGCGACAACCGACTGTCCATCGAAGAAAGCGCCGATCTTCTGCAACGGGCGCGGGAGAACTTCGACACCACCTCTCCCGGCGCGCCACTGGTCGCCGAACAAATCATCCGTCCCACCGGACTCCTCGATCCGAAGATCACCATGCGTCCGCTCAAGGACCAGATCGACGAAACGATCGAACTCTGCCGCCAGCGCATCGAGAAAAAGCAGCGCGTCCTTGTCACCACCCTGACCAAACGCACCGCCGAAGACCTCGCCGACTACCTGCGCGACATCGGACTCAAGGTCCGCTACCTGCACAGCGAGATCGACACCATCGAGCGCGTGGAAATCCTCCGCGCCCTCCGCGCCGGCGAGTTCGACATCCTCGTCGGCATCAACCTCCTCCGCGAAGGCCTCGACCTGCCCGAGGTCGGACTCGTCTGCATCCTCGACGCCGACAAGGAAGGCTACCTGCGCAGCCAGACCTCGCTCATCCAGACCGCCGGACGCGCCGCGCGCCACGTCGACGGCGAAGTCGTGCTCTTTGCCGACAAAATGACCGGCAGCATCCGCGCCCTGCTCGAGATCAGCGATTACCGCCGCCGCCGCCAGATGGAATACAACGAGGAGCACGGCATCACCCCGCGCAGCGTGCAACGCGCCGTGCAGGAAAGCCTCCACGTCATCCTCAAAGGCAAATCCGAAGAAACCGCCCGCGTCGCCGAATCCGCCGAAGGCCTTTCCCTCTCTGAGCTCCTCGCGGAACTGACCCAGGAAATGGAAGAAGCCTCCTCCGCCCTCGAATTCGAGCGCGCCGCCCTCCTCCGCGACCAGATCACCGAACTCAAAGCCGGCACAGGGCTGGAAAAAATCTCCCACACCCGCCGCTCCGTCACCTACGGTGGAAAAAAGCGCCGCCGATAAACTCCGCAGCCTTGCTCACCCGGCCGACTGAATACTGAAAACTTTCCGATGCCCGCCGCCAAAACCAAAAAAGCCGCCAAAAACACCGCGATCCATTTCGTCGCGGGCAATGACGAAATGGCGGTCAAAGCCCGCGCCAAGGAACTGGCCACGGAACTGTCACCGGCCGAGGGCGGCGAATTCGCCGTCGAGACCATCGACGCGCACGCCGACAACGCCGAGCACGCCGCATCGATCATCCGCGAGGCCATCCTCTCCTTGAGCATGCCCGGTTTCCTTTCCGCGGAAAAACTCGTCTGGCTGAAGAGCGCGAACTTTCTTTCCGACACGCAACTGGGCGGAAGCAAATCGGTGCTCGAGGCACTCGAGGAATTGCAAAAGGTGCTCGAAGCCGGGTTGCCCGAAGGCACGCGTCTCCTTTTCAGCGCGATCAGCCCGGACAAACGCCGCACGTTTTACAAGTCGCTGTCAAAACTCGCCTCGACCGATGTGCTCGACAAGCCGTCCGGTGGTCCGCGTTTCGACGAGGACGAAGCCGCACGCCAAGCGGCGACTTCCACCGCGCACCAGCGCAAACTCAAGTTCGCCCCCGACGCCCTCGAACGCTTCGCCGCCTATGTCGGCTCCGACACGCGGCAAGTGCTCAACGAGTTGGACAAAATCGACACCTACCTCGGCGACGAACGCCGCGAGATCCGCGAGGAGGACATCGCCCTGCTCGTGCCGGAGACACGCCGCGGCATCATCTTCGAACTCGGCAACTGCCTGGCCCGCCGCAACCTCAAAGCGGCCAGCAACTGCCTGCAAAAGCTTCTCGCGCAAGGCGAGGAACCAGTCGGGCTCCTCTACGCCGCCATCATGCCGACCATCCAGCGCATGACCGCCGCCGCGGTCCTTATCGAGGAATACGGACTGCGCGTTCCGCCGAGCTACCCCGCATTCCAGTCCGCCCTCGAGCAACTCCCGGAGGACGCAAAAGAAATCCTGCCCCGCAAAAAAGACGGCACCCTCAACGCCTACGGCTTCTACATGTCGGCCCAGGAGGCCAAGCGTTTCAAAGCACGCGAACTGGCCGACGCCACCATCGCCTGCGCCGAAGCCACCACCTCGATCATGTCCACCGGTTCCGACCCCGCCCTGATCCTTCAGCAGTTGCTCGTGCGCATCCTCACGCCCCGGTGAAGACCAAACCCAAACTCCTCTCCGGCGGAAACCCCCAGATCCCCAAAGGCGACGGCGACGCACCCGTGCAGGCCTACATCACGGCCATGCCAGGCTGGAAACAGGACATCGGACGCCGACTCGACGCGCTGATCACAAAGACGGTTCCTGGCGTGCAAAAAGCCGTGCGCTGGAACTCGCCTTTTTACGGTGTGGAAGGACGCGGATGGTTCCTCGGCGCTCACTGCCTGACCAATTACGTCAAAGTCACCTTCTTCCGCGGTCTGTCCTTGAAACCGATTCCGCCCGGCGGCACGGAAAAAAGCGGTGAAGCGCGCTGGATCGACATTCGCGAGGGCGAGTTCGACGAAAAGCGGATGAAAACGTGGATCAAGCAGGCCGCCGCACTCCCGGGTTGGGTCCCGTAAGACGCGGACTTGACCAGGGTCACATGTGGACATATTTTGTCCACATGAAGACAGCCACCGTTCGCGATTTGCGCAACAACTTCTCTCGCCTCGAAGCTTGGTTGGCCGAAGGCGAGACGGTGGAGATCCGCAAACGCGGCGAGGCCATCGCCGAATTGCGAAAACCCTTGCGCCGCAAAAAGGCCGAGCCGCCAATGCCGGATTTTGCCGCCCGTCGGAAAAAAATCTGGGGCGACCGTTGTTTCACGGCCGAGGAAGTGGCGCGCATGCGGGCCGACGAACTCGAGGGTGAGGAAGGTTGAAAGCCTTCCCCGACACGTCTTTTCTCTGCTCCATTTACCGCGAGCAGGCTTTTTCCCGCGAAGCCGACCGACTCTTCGAGAAAACAGCAAAACCGCTCGCCGTCTCCACGCTGCTCCTCTTTGAATTCCGCCAAAGCGTGCGGTTGCAGAGTTTTCTCCACAGCAAGGATCGCAAGAAGGGCTTCACCAAGGTGGAAGGTGAGGCCATGCTGCGCGACTTGCGCGCGGATCTTGCCTCGGGCTTGATCGCCGTCGTGCCGGTCGACTGGACCGAAGTGCACAATCTGGCGGAAATCCTGAGCGCCAAGCACACCGAATCCGGCGGACACCGCTTTGCCGACCTGCTCCATGTGGCTACGGCGCTGCAACTCGGGGCGGAGCGATTCCTCACCTTCGACGACAATCAGCGCAAGATCGCGCGGGCCGAGGGAATGAAAACACCGGTTTAAGCGCCCGCCACGACCGGCGCCA
Organism: uncultured Chthoniobacter sp.; assembly: GCA_964418615.1. Lineage (GTDB taxonomy): Bacteria > Verrucomicrobiota > Verrucomicrobiia > Chthoniobacterales > JACTMZ01 > JACTMZ01. The sequence goes on from CAYQMP010000028.1 coordinate 10,288, forward strand.
AAATCGCATCTCGCATGCCGTGGAGCAGCTTTTTGTCCGCCGGGCAAACCGTGGCGAGCACGCCGCCGAGTTTCGTCTCGCGTTTACTGCAGAAGTAATAGGGACACAGCCGCACCCGCCCCTTCATCGTTTGCAGCGGCGGTCTATGACCGTCGGTGCCCACATAATCCATCTCGACCACGCTTGAGTGATGAAATTTTTGCAGAATCCACGGACGCTGCGGCCAATCCTGCAGCGCTTCATCGATGGCGCTCGCCCAATCCTCGTGCGATAAATCCTGACCGACCTTCACGCTGCGTGAGCCCCAGGCCAGCTCGGAAAATCCGCTGATCTTCAGCACCATCTCGCGTTCCTTCTGACTGAATTTTTTCAACTCGTCCCAGTTCTGGATATCCAGCCCGGG
>CAYQMP010000029.1:0-10634 GCA_964418615.1 uncultured Chthoniobacter sp.
CCATTTTACCGAGAGGTCGCAGGACGCAGCCCGCGCCACGCCGGAGCCCGGACCGCGGGGGTCGTCCTCGCCCCAGTAAAGGTCGATCTGGTTTCGGAAGAGCCCGCCACCCGTGTCGCCCACGCGGTAAAGCGTTGCGCCGAACTGGTTGTAGACCTCCGGATCGAGCACCCAGACCTTGCGACCCGAGGGGACGAGCGGGTTCTTCGTGTTTACCGCGATGCTCTCGCGGGGCACGAGTTCGTTGCCGCGGTTGCCGAGGATGCGCGCGTGGAGTTTGCCGTTGTAAGCGAGGTAGGGCTTGCCGTTGATCGGTTCGGCCAGTCGGGCGAAACCCTCCATCACGGTGGCGCGGATGAAGTCCGAGGCAAACCTCCGTCCGCCCGATCCTTTCATTGCTTTCGGGCTCAGGTTGAACCCGCGATCCGCGGTGAAACCCGTCTCCAGTGGCGTGTAGTAAACCGTGCAGAAGAAATAGTGCGACTCCGGCGGTTCGGAAAAGGTGTCATAGAGCGCAGCCAGCACCTCGGTGAAAAAGCGCAGGCCCTCCGTCGGCACGGCCCGAGGGGGAACGATGTCGGCGAATTCCTCCGGCGTGGCCAGGAGTCCTTCGCCCGGCGTCCTCGTGTTGATCAACTCCTGCCAGGTGACTTTGGCTTGAGGTGTCGTTGCGGACAGCACCAGGGCGGCAATCGCGACTGCGGGTTGCTTAAAGCGTCTCATCGAAAATTTTCCCCAACGGCCGGCCACAGAGGATTTCCACCGGCAATTTCTCTTGCTCGTATTCGTAGGGCGGCTGCTTCCACGCGAAGTCCTGCGGATACATGTCGCGCATGGTGCGCAGGATTTCCAATCCGGTCCGCAACGGGCGGAAGGAGCGTCGGTCGGTGACGTGCAACTGGGCGCCTCGGCATACTTGTCCCGCATATTTCTGAAAGCCCGGTTGGAAAGCGGCCTCGCGGAAGTGCGCTCCGGGCAAACGCAGGGTTTGCAACTCTGCGGTCAACATCGCTCCGTCGATCCACGGCGCCCCGAAGAGTTCGAACGGCCGCGTCGTGCCCCGTCCTTCCGAGACGTTCGTGCCTTCGAGCAGGCACATACCCGGATAAACCACCGCCGTTTCGGGTGTCGGCATATTGGGCGAGGGCATGATCCAAGGAAGCCCGGTCTGGTCGATGTAGTGCGCACGGTTCCAGTTTTCCATCGGCAGCACGACGAGATCGACGCCGGGGACGCATTCCTTGCGGAAAAGTTCCGCCAGCTCCCCGATGGTTTTGCCGTGACGCACGGGGAGGGGGTGGAGACCGACAAAGGACAAGTGGTCCTGCTGCTGCGGACGTCCTTCGATATCGGTTCCATTGATCGGATTCGGCCGGTCGGCCACCACGACGGTCAGGCCGCGGCGCTCCGCAGCCCGCAAACATAGGAGCATGGTCCAAATGAAAGTGTAGTAGCGTGCGCCTATGTCGACCAAATCGATGAACAGCACCTCGAGTCCTTCGAGCATTTCATCCGTCGGCTCGCGGTGCTCGCCGTAGAGGCTGTGCACGGGGATACCCAAGCGGGGGTGGCGGTATCCGCTCCACTCGATCATGTTGTCCTGCGTCGTCGTCTCGAAGCCGTGCTGCGGACCGAAGAGCGCGGCCAGCGTGATATCTCCGCGGGCATCCATTTCCTCGAGCACGGAGAGCGTCGGGCGAAGATCCGCAGTGACCGATGCAGCGTGAAGGAGCGCGCCGGTGCGGCGTCCGCGCAAACGCTCCGGCCAGAGCGCGGCCAGCCGGTCGACCGGCAGAATCACACGGCTCATTGCTTCACGCGTGCCACGATGTCCGCGGTGACGTCTTCGGCGCCCGGTGCGTCGAGGACTTGAGGGAGGCCGTTCGATGAGGCGGAAGACTTGTCGAGGACCAGGGCGTAGCCTTTTTCCGCGTTGAACTCGCGGACCACGCGAAGGATGTCATCCATGATTTCCGCTTTGGCCCGGCGGAACTGCTCCTCGATGTTGCGCTGGTTGGTGGTGCCCAGTTCGGCGATGGAGCGCTCCAGGGCGTTGGCCTTCTCCAACGCCGCGGCAGCCTCCTCGCGCTGCCCGGCACGCAGCAATTCCTGGTGGCGCTGCAGCGTGTTTTTCAGGTCGGCGGATTCGGCGCGGAACTTTTTGCGTGCCGCATCACGGGCCTTGGTCAACTCCGTTGTGGCCGTGGCGGTGCGGGGGTGCGCGGCAAAGACCGCCGTCAGGTCCACGACGGCCAAGCGCGCATCGTGCTGAGCCACGCCTGTTTGCGTAGCGAGAAACACAGCCAATAACCAGGGGGCAAGCGGCCGCATGCTTCCTTGCCTCTCACAAACGGGGGCCTTGTGCAATGTCCTTGGCAGTTGCCAAGCGTGCCGGAGAGGCGGAAACTCCGTCTACTATGAAAACTTCGACCTTCGTTGTGGTTCTCCTCGCTTCCCTCGGGATGGCTTTTGCCCAAGAAACACCGGTGGACTGGAAAACGCTCGCCGCCGAATTCACAGAAGATGCGGCTGCCGCGCAGGCCAAATACCAAGGCCGCATGATCACCGTGACCGGTCCGGTCTCGGCCATCGCGGCCGGAGACATGACTACGGAAAGCGACCCGGCGGTTGCCGTCACGCTCTCCACCCCCGACGGTCCCGGGCCCGACGTCAAATGCCTCTTCGAGAACGAGGACCTCGAGCCCAACCAGCAGCTTTACGTGCCCGGTGACAACAGCGAAGTGCTGCTCCGCACCACGGACGGGGTAGGGAATGTGACCGGTTCGCAGCCTCTCATCGAGACCGGTCAGGAAGTGACGGTCAGCGGGTCCTTCTACGGCTACGTGGCCGGGGACATTGTCATCCGCCACGCACGATTGGCTGCCGCGGGGGCACAATAACGGTCCGCGGCGCGGGCTTTTTCTTGCCGGGGGGCGGCGGGGCGGCTTCAATGCCCGCTTCGTATGATCGTCACCACCGCACAACTTTTCAAAATCGCCTACGGCAAATACGCCGTCGGTGCGTACAACATCAACAACATGGAGCAGACCCTCGGTCTGTTCCAGGGCTGCATCGACAGCCAGGCGCCTTTCATCATCCAGCTTTCCAAAGGCGCGCGCAAATACGCCGACAAGCGCATGCTCGAGGCCCTCATCCGCACGGCCGACGGCATGTATCCGGAAGCCGTTTTCGCCGTCCACCTCGACCACGGCGACGAAGAGACCTGCTACGATTGCATCGACTCCGGCTTCTACAGCTCGGTCATGATCGACGCGAGCCACGATCCGTTCGACAAAAACGTTGAGATCACCAAACGCGTGGTCGAACGCGCCCACGCCAAAGGTCTGAGCGTCGAAGCCGAACTCGGCATGCTCGGCGGCGTCGAGGAAGACATTCAAGTCGACGAAGGCCACGCTTGCCTGACCAATCCGGCGGAGGCCAAGGAATTTGTCATTCGCACCGGCTGCGACTCGCTGGCCTGCGCCATCGGCACGAGCCATGGAGCTTACAAATTCCAAGGCCAGCAAAGCCTGCACTTCGACGTGCTCAAGGAAATCCAGCAACTTCTGCCCGGATTCCCGCTCGTCATGCACGGCAGCTCGAGCGTCCCGCAGGAAGAGGTCAAGCGCATCAACGCCGCCGGCGGCAAACTCGACGAGAAAGCGCGCGGCGTGGACGAGAACGAATACCTCCCCGCAGCCAAGCTCGGCGTGACCAAGGTCAACATCGACACCGACGGACGCCTCATCTGGACCCGCGTGCACCGCGAATTCTTCCGCGACAAGCCCGGCGACTTCGACTTTCGTCCGCCCGGCAAAATCTTCGTCGAGGAATACGCCAAGTTCATCGCGCACAAAAACAAGATGCTCGGTTCGGCCGGACAACTTCCCGACGTCCGCAAAGAACTCGGCCTGTAGGACGCGGTGCCATGCCCAGCGTAGCCGGAGAGATGCGGAGCGAGATCCGCGGAATCCTCTTTCACGAGTCGACCATCATGAGCCGGCTCGACGAAATGGCGGAGCAGATCTCCTCCGACTACGCCGGCAAAGAACTCACCGTCGTTGCCGTCCTCAACGGCAGCCTTATGTTCGGCGCCGACCTGCTGCGCCGTCTCGAGATGCCTTTGCGCCTCGATTGCCTCAGCGTCTCCAGCTACCACGGCGCTTCCACCACCGGCGTGGTCAAGTTCAACCAACTCCATCTTCCTGATGTGCACGGACGCCACGTGCTCATCCTCGATGACATCCTCGACAGCGGACACACCCTCCACGCCATCCGCGACAAGCTCATGGCCGAGACCCATCCGCTCAGCGTGAAAATCTGCGTCCTCCTGCGCAAAGACGTCCCGCGCCAGCGCGAGCTGGAAGCCGATTACGTCGGCTTCGACATCGCCAACGAATTCGTCGTCGGCTACGGCCTCGACTACATGGAACGCTTCCGCAACCTGCCATATATCGGCGTGGTCAGCGACGAAACCATCGCCAAATACGCGCCTCCCGCCGGCGACTGAGCCGCGGCCGCATGATTCTCCATCTCTCCCGGTCGCTGGCCGAACGCCTCCGGTGCGAGCTTTCCTTCCGCGACGCCGAGGTCGTGCAAACGGGGCGCATGGACTCCTGGAGTGCGGACCTTTTCCGTCTCCGTGGTTTCGGAAGTCAGGCGCTGGTTATGCACGACGCGTCGCTCTGGCCCATCGTGATCCCGCTCGGTGGATGCAAGGGCTACGAAGACTTCCTGCAGACTTTGCTTTTCCATGTCCAAGCATCGTATCTCGCGGTCGGTGGGCACTTCGACCGGACCAACCTGACCATCGTCGCCACCAAGCGGTCAAACCGGAGCATCATCGGTTCCATGAACGAAGCCAAGCGCCTGCTGGCTCACGACGTGGTGGCAATGAAAAACAACTTCGGCGAGGTCGATTGGATCGCGGTCAGTCGCCAACTGGCGGAGACACCATTTTTCGCCGTGAAGGGGCACCTGCCGGCCAAGCGTTTTGCGGAGCTCGTTGCGGAGGAGCAGACAGCCCGCGATTCGTAGGAGCAGGAAAAGGTGGTTGCGGGGGCGGGATTTGAACCCGCGACCTTCAGGTTATGAGCCTGACGAGCTACCAGGCTGCTCCACCCCGCGATTGAAGCGAAAAGACTACGTGCTTTTCCGACTCCGTCAAGACCCAGATTTCCGGCGCCTTCGGAAGGCTTATCCGGTTCGTCAGTCTTGCGTCCTCGGACCGGCCGCAGGGCGGGAGCTTTAACCGTTACAACCGACGTCGCGGGCGCCGCAAACGCCACCAGATCGCAGCCATCGCACTCAGGCCCAAGAGACCGATGGTCGAGGGCTCGGGGACGACAACCTCACCGGAGAATCCGAGAGGTGTATCCAAACCACCTTGGCCGAATTGGCTCTCGGCCTGATACCCGTAGAGGCGCAAGGTGATGTTGGTCACATTCAGCAAAGAAGGACCGGAAAGGGAGAAACTGTTGCCAGAAAATGTGTCGGTTGAAGTCGTGTCCGGCAGGGTCATGACGCCGCCCGCCAGCATGATTGAGGGATTGAGCGTGGAGAAATTGGTGATCGCGGTGGCGAAACCATCCAAGTCCGAGCGCCATTGGAATTGGCGCGGACCCGTCGAACTGCGTCGGAGGGCGAAATCCATCTGCAGTGATTCAAAGTAAGCCAGAGGCACTCCGGTCGGTGACACCGTCAGCGAGAATTCGATATATTTGGAAGGGTCGAGGGAATTGGTCGACCACTGCGAGGCCATGAAGCGGTCCGCCGCAGACGAGGAGTCCACACCTATTTTTGCCAAGTCGCTGGCCAATGAGAAGGTGGGCTCGGAAATGTTGGTGGATAGATCGACGGAATTAGTTTGCCCCACGAAGCTGTACGCCCCTGAGAAAGAGTTCGTGATGTAGACCACTGCTTGGGCCTGTGTGGTGGCGAGCAGAGCAATTGCCAAGAGGAGGTGTGTGCTCGGACGATACATTGGGGTTGCGGGCGGGGGAGTTGGGTGACCGTTGACAATCAGTTAAATCCCCTCCCGACCGGGGTCAATGAAATTTGTCGGACAAAAAGATTACGTAGGTCTCAAAAAAATCTTCCCTACCGGCAAGCGAGGCGTTTATTAAAAAACCCCCTGATGAGCCCCACTGCCGGACCCAACAACTCCCAGCGCGAAGCATCTGGGGGCAGTGGGAAGAAGATTTTTCTCGGAGGCGCCGTTGTTCTGGGGCTCTTTGTCCTCATTGCCGCAGCCATTTTCCTCCGGCCCGAGGCTCCAGCCGAGCGCGTGGCAGAGGCTTCAAAAAACGTTGTATCAGTCAAACCGCGCCTCCGGGTTGATATAGAACCGGAGCAATCTGTGTCCGGTCGCGCGGTCCGTCCTGCCCCTTCGGTATCCGTCAGCGATGAAGAAGGCCGTCCGGCTGCAGGCGTTGTTGTGACCGTCGCGCTCGAATCGGGCGAACTGACACCCGGGAGCGTCACTCGTGTGACGACCAACGGAGACGGAGTTGCTGTCTTCGATGTTCTAAAGATTCAGAAGGCAGGAGCTTATCGTCTGGCTTTCGCTGCGCCCGGATACCAGTCGGCGGAAAGTGCGGAATTCGTCGTGCGCTTTGGAATTCCTAGGGTGCTGACCATTTTGCGCGAACCCTCCAATGGTGCCGCGGGGCGTCCGGTTGCCGGCGAACCGACGGTTCGCATCACCGATGAAGCCGGAAACCCTGTCCCCGGCGTGAATGTCGATGCTCTTCTTGAGTCGGCCGGCACTGCAGCTTCAAAGCTGGCTACGGTTCCGACAGATTCCGAAGGCCTTGCCGTTTTCAGCGATGTCATTATTCCCGCCCCGGGAACCGACTACCGCCTGAAGTTCGACGCCCGTGCTGCGGGGGTCAACGATGTCGTGTCCTCGCCTTTCAATCTCACCAACAGTTGATTTTTCCTCACCTCGCCATGCCTCCCCAAACCGAAGCCCTGATCCAAGTCGCCTAGCCAAAGAAAGGAAGCTGCTGACCGCAGCTTGTTGTTGCCATGAAAAGTTCCTCCATTTCCACCACCGGCATGAAACCTGCGCATCTCGCTCCGCTGCTGCTATTCATCTTCTGGCCGTTGCTTGCGCACGCCCAGACGGCAAACAGCTTGAGCGTCCTCACTCAGCCGGAACAGACAGTGGCTGGACAGAATATCATGCCCCCTCCCGTGCCATCTCTTTCTGTTCCCGGTGGCCCCCGCGTGGAAGTCCGCGACACCTTGAACAATCCTCTCCCCGGGGTCGACGTCACGGTCAGTCTCAATTTCGGTTCCTTCGCCAGTGGCACGACCACGGTAACCACGGGTGCGGACGGAACAGCTTACTTTTCCGATCTCAAGATCAACACCGCAGCGTCCGGCTACACACTCACCTTCACAACTGCCCCCGGAGTAACCACCACTTCCGACCAGTTTCCCGTCGTGGCCGCGGCGCCGGCTCGCGCGGAGGTTACGGTGCAGCCAGTGACAACAGTCTACGGCAGCCCTGTGACCGGCGATCCGACGGTCACCATCTATGACGCCTTCGACAATCCCGTCCAGCAGGGCTTCAACATCACCGCATCCCTCAACGGAGGCACTTTCAAGTCCGGAAGCACCGTGACCGTGGCGACGGATGTCAATGGTGTTGCCGTTTTCGATAACCTGGTGCCCGACGCCGTCGGCAGCGGCTATACCATCACCTTCAATCCGGCACCTGCCGGCGTAGCGGATGTCCAATCGGATGCCTTCAATATAACGGCTCTGGAGCTCTCCATCGGGGGAACCTTCACCGCGGCTGACAAGGCCTATGATGGAACGACTGCCGCGCTTATCGGCGTCAGCAATCTCACGCTGCAAACGCCCGTGAGTGGCGACGTCGTTACGCTCTCCTCGGTCACTGGCGCCTTTGCCCAAGCTGATGCCGGAACGGGCATCCTTGTCAGCCTCTATGCTCCCGTGCTGGGCGGTGCCGATGCAGCCAATTATACCGTCACGGTGGTGGGTGCTCCGACGTCCACGGCCAACATCACGAAGGCGCCACTAACAATTTCAGGCTCTTTCACGGCTGACGACAAAACTTACGACGGAAACACCACCGCGACTATCGCCACGAACAGCCTCGTGCTTGACGGCGTGGTCGGTTCGGAAGTCGTGACGCTGAATGCGGTAGCGAACTTCGCCCAGGCCGGAGTGGGAACGGACATCACGGTAAATCTCACCGCCTCTACCATCGGCGGCACCGCCAATCTGGCCAACTACGCCTTCAGCACCGCCGGGGCGCCGACGACCACCGCCGATATTACCCAAGCCACGCTGACCATCGGCGGGACGTTCACCGCGAGCAACAAGGTGTACGACGGAACCACGGCGGCGACCATCGCCACGGACAGTCTGACCCTCGTCGGTGTGATCGGCTCCGATGACGTTATCCTGAACAAGACAGCCAATTTCGCGCAGTCGGATGTCGGCAACGGCCTTGACGTCAATCTTCTCTCCTCGACGCTGGGCGGCACGGCGGCCGGAAACTACACACTTTCGTTCACCGCGGCCCCGGTGGCCTCGGCCAACATCACCGCGAAGACGTTGACCATCACCGGTGCCTTCACCGTGGAGAACAAGACCTATGACGGAACCACGGCGGCGACCTTCGAATCGGAGGATCTCGAACTCGACGGTCTGGTCGGCACCGAGACCGTCACCTTCAACAAAGTGGCGACCTTTTCCCAAGCCGCTCCCGGCACCAACCTGCCGGTCAACCTCGACAGTTCCACCATCAGTGGTCCGGCGGCCGCGAACTACGAACTCAGCTTCGCGGGCGCGCCGACCACCACGGCGGATATCGCGGCGCGGCTGGTGACGATCCGCGGCAGCTTCACCGCGGCCGACAAAGCCTACGACGGCACCACGGCCGCCACCATCACCGGGAACTCCCTCACACTCGAGGGCCTGGCACCGGGTGACACTACCACCACGCTTACCGCGGTGGCGAACTTCTCGCAGTCCGGGGTGGGCAATGATCTGACGGTCAGCCTCCTCGATTCGACCCTCAGCGGTCCTGACGCAGATGCCTACACACTGTCTTTCAGTGGCTCTCCCACCACCCAAGCCGACATCACGGCGAAGGAGTTGACCGTGGGCGGAGGCTTCACCGCCAACGACAAGGTTTACGACGGCAACAGCGGCGCAACTTTCGCCACCGACAACCTGCAACTCGTCGGCGTGGTGTCCGGCGATGACGTCACGCTTGTCGACAAACAAATCGACTTCGCAACGAAAGATGTGGGGACGCGATCGGTATCCCTGACTGCGGCCGACTTGGGCGGCGCCGACGAGGCGAACTACTCGCTCTCGCTGACCGGAGCACCGACCACGACCGCGGAAATCACGGCCTTGGAACTGACGATCGGTGGCAGCTTCACCGCCCAGAACAAGCCTTATGACGGCAACACCGACGCAACGATCGACCCCGCCGCCTTGACTCTTGTCACGCCGGTCGCGGGCGGCGGGGTCGGTCTCACGGGAGTGACCGCGGCCTTCGCCCAAGCCGATGCGGGGACTGGCATCACGGTGTCCATCACGGCGGCCGACCTCACCGGTGCCGATGCTGGCAACTACGACGTCACGACCGTCGGGGCCCCGACGACCACGGCGAACATCACGGCGCTCGAGTTGACCATCGACGGAACCTTCACGGCGGAGAACAAAGTGTATGACGGGACCACGGCGGCAACGATCGATGGCGCGGGTCTGTCGCTCGCCGGCACCATCATCACGCCGGGCAGCGTCAGCCTCGACGCCGTGGGGACCTTCGCGCAATCCGACGTCGGAACGGACATCGCAGTGGATCTCGATGCCTCGAAGCTCACCGGCCCCGCATCCGGCAACTACACGTTGGATACAACAGGTGCTCCCACCGCCGCTGCGGATATCACGCCGAAAGATCTTACGATCGAAATCGGTGATTCGTCCGTCGAGGCCGGCCAAGGTATCGCCGATTTGAACCCGGTTCCGACGGTCACCATGACCGGTTTGGTCGCCACGGACACCAAAGAGGGAATCACCGGCATGCCGGTCGTCTACACCTCGGTCGTCTTGCCGGGCACGACAACGGCCGGGACGTATCCGGATGACTTGGGCGTCGAGACCAACGGCACCAAGGCGGGTAACTACAACATCACCCAGGACAAAGGCACTTTGACCATCGTGGCGGCGGCAGCTTCGTCCATCACGATAGTTTCGGAGCCTGTCACGACAACCGCGGGCCAAACACTGGAAGGCCTCTCCGGAGCGCCCTCGGTGGCGGTGACCGACGCTTATGGCAATGCCAAGAGCGGTTTTGCCGTCTCCGTGGCGCTCAATGGCGCCTCCTTCTTCGCTGGCACCACCACGGTCACGACCGACAGCAGCGGCGCAGCCACTTTCGGCGATCTCGTCATCCGGAAGTCGGGCACCGGCTACAGCCTCACGTTCTCGGGGGCCGGAGTGCTCTCCGTCGATTCCGCGGAGTTCAGCATCATCGCAGCCGCGGCCCGCGGCTTGACCGTTGTCGAGCAACCGGCCGACCGCCAAGCTGGCCAAGAATTCATTCCTGCCCCGTCGGTGCAACTCACCGATGAATTCGGCAA
>CAYQMP010000030.1:0-10436 GCA_964418615.1 uncultured Chthoniobacter sp.
AGAAATCGGCGCGCACCTTGGCCGATTTTCTGCGCCGCGAGGTGGCGGGCTACGAGCGGGCGGAGATATGCCTGCAGCCGGCACGCATCGGGATCCGCGAGAGCCGCCGAGTGGCGGGAAAATATGTCATGACCGCAGCAGATGTGCTGTCCGGTTCCGAGCCGGAAGATACCGTTTGTTTGTCCGGCTGGCCGCTGGAATGGCACGAGTCGGGGGCGGCCATGCGCTTGGTCTATCCCGAAAATGGGGCCCCATGCGGAATTCCGCTCCGGGCGTTGCAGGCCCGGGATGCGGACAATGTTTTCCTCGCCGGACGATGCCTCTCGGCCACGCATGAGGCGCAGGCGGCGTTGCGGGTCATTGGCACGAGCATGGCGACGGGGCAGGCGGCCGGACATGCCGCCAGTTGCGCGGCACTGGGGCGAAAAACCGACGCCGCGGCCATCCGGGAGGCATGTTGCCGGTGAACGAGGCCGCGGAAAAAATTTCCGAAGCGGTGGGCGGCAGCCGCTGGCTGCGGGGCTACGTGCGCGGCAAATTAACGATGGATCCTGTCTTCGAGGCGGGACGGGCGGTGGTGGAGAGGGATGGAGGACCGGTCGCGGATCTCGGTTGCGGTCTGGGTCTTTTCGGCCTGTGGCTCCGGGCCCACGGCTCGGCGGTTGCGTATCGCGGCTGCGACTTGGCGGGGTGGAAGATCGCCTCGGGCCAAAATGCGGCGGCGCGGCTCGGTCAGGGGGAATTCCATTTGGTGACGGCCGACATGACCGATTTTCCTCTCGATGGCGCCAGGGTGGTCTGCGCGTTCGATGTGATCCATTACTTGGACGATGCGGGACAGGCGGCTTTGATGCGCCGCTTGGCTGCGGCGGTGCACGGCGGAAGCACGGTGCTTCTGCGCACCGGGGTGCGCGGGTGTGGATGGCGCAGTGCGGTGACTGGGATGGAGGAGTGGTGGACGCGGGCGAGCGGCTGGATCCGCGGGGGGCAGATCAACTTTCCCCGTTTGGACGATTTGCGGGCGCAGTTTACTGCGGCGGGGTGCCGCGTGGAGGCGCGGCCCCTGTGGGGCAGGACGGTTTTCAGCAGCCACTGGTTGGAAGTCACGTCCGGCGGCGAATTGCCACTTGCCGGCCGCGAGGGTGAGGACTAATGACACTTTCATGAAACTCCTTCCTGTCCTCGCTCTCGCCATTTTCCTTTCCGGTTGCAACAGCCCGCAGCGCTTCGAAGCCAACCGCACGGCGGCACAGGCGTGGTTGTCATCGAAGGCCGGGACGGCCCGGAGTAATGTCACCGGATCATGGCATGACGCGACGCAGGACGATTGGGGAGACGCGCGCCTTGTGCAGCGTGGCAACAAGATCACCGGGACATTGGGCAACTACGAAGTCGATGGCGTGATGAACGGATCGCGGGTGTTCTTCGCGCTGAAAGCCGACGATTGGTATTACTACTCGGCCGAGGCCGTGCACAAAGGATCGGTCTTGGAAGGACGATATTCGCGCGGAGTGCCCGTGCAACTGACCGAAGGCAAGAGCGATCCTTTTGTCTTCCGCCGCGCCTCGAATTAGGCGACGGACTTCCGCCGCGCCAGAGCGAGGCGGTCGAGGGCTGAAGCGAAGACGGCCATGAACACGGCTGAGAAGACGAGGCTGGCGATGAACTTCGGCACGGATGGGTTGTTCAGGTTGAAGTAAAGAAGCTGCCCGACATTGAGCAGGACAAGCGCGCGGAGCATCCACTCGAGGCGGATGCGCGAGAGCAGCGCCGCTCCGAGCGGGGCCATGACAAGCACGACAGGGAAGGCGGCGATCCACGTGCGGAATTGGTCTGCTGTGAGCGGGGAGCTTTCCCACGAGCGGTAGGCAAAACCGAGGATGCTGAGGCTGGCCATGAGCATGATGCTCATTTGGGTGGCGGTTTTTTCCCGCAGGCGGAACCGCGTGACGAGCAGCGTGTAGATCAGGATGTCGGCCCCGGTCCCGAAAAGGCTGGCGCACAGACCGCCGGCGACCAGGACGGCAACGAGCGCCGGTTTTCCGCCCTTGGCCGGAAGCGAGGCCTCCGACCCGCGATGGTCTCCGAAAAGGTAGGCCAGGGTGAAGGTGGTGATCAGGCTGAGGAACAGCGCTTGCAGCAAGTAGACCGGGATACTTTGCAGAAACTGCATGCCGAGGACGAATCCGGTGAAGGCCACGGGAACAAACCAGAGCAAAGGCCGGAACACGCGGACGTCGGCGGACGGCCGCGTCAGAATGAAGAGACTCGCGCTGGTCATGCCGATGCTTTGGATCATCAGGCTGAAGTCGCGGGCCACGTAGCGGTCGACCTCGAAAAAAACACTGAGCAGGGGAAAAGCGACCGCGCCGCCGCCCTCCGGAGTGATGCCGGCGACGAATCCGCCCAAGACCATCACGGCCGGATAGAACCAGTGGGCGGTGAGAAAAGACCAGTCGATCCACCGGACGAAAAAGACCGCCCACGCGCTCAGCGCGAGGAAAAGCCAAAGCGGAAAAATCCATGCGCGCTTCATGGTGTCGTTCCGTTGGCGGTCAACCGCGCCAGCGGGGCAGGAAACATCCGGTGGTGCGCGCGTAGGACGCGTAGTCCGGATGACGCAGGCCGAGCAATCGCTCCTCGCAGGCGGCTTTGCCGCGCAGAATGGCCGTCAACGCGATGCCCGCAACGAGAGCCGCCCAACTCTGGCTCCACACGGCCCACCCGAGTGAGAGGACAATGAGGCTGAGGTAAAGCGGATGGCGCAGGCGGCGGTAGATGCCGTGGGTGACGAGCCGGTTTCGGGCATGGGGGTGCGGCCATGGGCTGAGATTGGTCCCGAGATCGCGGAAACCGAGCACGGCGGGGACGATCGAGACAATCATGATCGCGCCGCCGATCATCGACAGCCAAGCCGGGCCGTGGGCATTGCCGTAGCGCCATCCGGTCCAGAACACGGCAGCCAGTCCGATCCATTGCGCGGCGGTCCAAACATATCCGTGGCAGTCGGCCGTCTTCATGGAAGTGGTGGGAGCGCGCCCGGCAGGATTCGAACCTGCGACCAATAGATTAGAAATCTACTGCTCTGTCCCCTGAGCTACGGGCGCGGACAGGCAGGATCAAAATTGCGCGGCTGAGCGCGATTGTCGAGACCGCGGGCGGGACCTCAGTCGTCCATGTGCTCCTCGGCGTCCGCGCTGATGCGATTGCCGAGGGTGGAGAGGTCTTCACCGAAACCGCGGGCTGTCTGGCAGGCGGAGAGCCCGGCAACGAGAAGAAGGCAGGAGAGAAGGAGAAGCAGATGTTTCATGAGGCGGAAAATTTGCCCGAAATGCCTCCGTTATGTCGAGGGGTATTGCGTCCTCAGGGCGTGGCAGCCGCCGCGGCTTCCGCCCGGGCGGTGACGGGGGCTTGGTCTTCCTCGCGGATGAAGTCCAACATGATGAGGATGGCTTCATCGCGCACGGGATCGACGAATGGTTCCTCCTCATCGGGGGCGGAAGGGTCCGGCTCGTCGGGGCTTTCCAGCGCGCGCTTGGGCGGCTTGTCGAGGGCGACGGGCTTGAGTTCGGGTGCTTTGACCGTATCGAGAGTCACTTCGAGGGCGGCGAAGGCGGGTTGTTCGCGTGTTTTGCGTTCGGCCAAGCGCTGTTCGCGGCGCGCTTTTTCTTCCTCGATTTCGGCCAGGCGCTCGGCCTTGTTCAAAGTGATGGTGTTTTCCTCGAGCCGTTCGGCAAAGCGCGCACGGTCCTCCAGGATGTAGGCGAACTCGGGGTTCGCGGCAACGCGGGCTTCGCTGGCGGCGCGCAAACGCGGGAGGAGACGCCCGACATCGCCGGTGGGGCGGAAAGCGCGCGCGGGGACTTCGTCATAACCGAGCGGATTTTTCAGCGCGCCCTCGCCGACATCCTCCTGGTCGGTGAGGGAGGGGAGGACAATGTCGGAGGCCACGCCGCGGAGTTGGGTGGAGCCACCTTTGACGCGGTAGAATTTCTGGATGGTCAACTTGACCGCGCCGGCCTCGCGGGTCTGGGCAAAGAGCGGCATGAAGCGGTCGACGTCGAGCAGGGTCTGCACGGTGCCTTTGCCGAAGCTTTTTTCGTCGCCGACGACGATGGCGCGCCCATAGTCCTGCAGGGCGGCGGCGAAAATCTCGCTGGCCGAGGCGCTCAGGCGGTTCATCAGGACGATGAGCGGTCCGTCCCAGAGCACGCCGGGATCGGGGTCTTTCATTTCGTTGATGCTGCCGTTGGTGTCCTTGGCTTGGACGATGGGGCCCTTGGGAATGAAGAGGCCGGTGAGGCGGACAGCTTCCTCGAGCGATCCGCCGCTGTCGCGGCGCAAGTCGATGATGAGGCCCTCGATGCCCTCGCGTTTGAGGCGGTTGAGGAGGGCTGTGACGTCGCGGGTCGTGCTCTTGGGCGGTCCGCCGCGGCCCATGTTGGCGTAAAAGCTGGGTAGGGTGATGAGCCCGATGCGGGAGGTCTCTCCGTCCTCGCCGGTGGCGTCGATCACTTGGGCTTTGGCTTCCTCGTCTTTGAGTTTCACTTCGTCGCGGACGATGGAGATGACTTCGAGTTTGGAGGGGTCGACCGAGGCGGCGGGCAGGACTTGAAGCCGGACGGTGGTGCCTTTTTTACCGCGGATGCGTTCGACCACCTTGTCGAGTTTCATGTCGACGACATCCTCGAATTCGCCGTCGTCCTGAGCCACGGCGACGATGCGGTCGTTGACCTTGAGGTCGCCGCCGCGTTCGGCGGGGCCGCCGGGGACAAGGCGCTGGATTTTGGCGTAGCCGTCCTCGCTGCGCAGTTCGGCGCCGATGCCGACGAGCGAGAGGCCCATCTGGATGTTGAAATTATCCAGGGCGCGCTGGCTCATGTATTCCGAGTGCGGGTCGTAGCTCTGGGCGAGGGCGGAGAGGAACGTGCTCGCCTGGTCTTCGCGGGTTTCTTCCTCGAACGACTTGAGCAGGCGTTCGTAGCGGCGCTGGACGGTTTCCTTGGGCGTGCGTTTGGGCAGGCCGCCGTTGTTGTCCACAGCGGCAGCGGTGTCCTCGTCGCCTTTTGCTTCCTTCTTCTTGGCCTCTTCCTCCAGCGCGCGCTCGGCCACGATGGCTTGGAGAAGTTCGGCCTCGATGCGGGCCTCCCAAATTTTGTCCGCCTCGGCCTCGTTGGCCGGCCACGGAGACTCGTCGCGGTTGAGTTCGGCCGTCCGGTTGCTGTCGAATTTGAAATCTTTTTCGAGGAGCTTGCGGACCTTGTCCACGCGCGTGCGGAGGCGATCCATGAAACGGTCGTAAATGGCGTAGGCGGCGGAAAGATCGCTCAGCATGATGTCGTTCTGCAGGCGGTCGCCGTATTTCCCGGTGAATTCATCGACGTCTTCGCGGGTGAAGAACATGCGGTTGTAGTCGAGCAGTTCGAGGTAGCGGTCGAGGGCCTTGTGGGCTTGCGTCACCCCGGGTTCGACTTCGTCATTGAGCCGCTGCCGGCTGTAATGCGCGCTTTCCAGCATGCGGGCCACCGTGCTGGCGATCTCGCCCATTTTGGCTTCGCTTTTGCTGTCCGGCGCGGCGAGGGCGGCTCCGGTCGGAAGCAGGGCGACCAACAGGAGAATCCGGAGCACGGCGAAGAATTTCATCGGAGAAAAGGTAACTGGTCGCCCTGAAAGCCTTGTTGCGCAAGGAAAATGAGACACGTAGCTTGGACCGCAAGATCATGCTGCAGTTCAAAACTTTCACCGGTGGATTCTTTGAAACAAATTGCTACTTGGTGGATGCGCCGGGCGGGAAGGTGCTTTTCGACGCGCCGGAGGGAGCCGATGCGGAATTCGCGGACGAGAATATCGGGCTTTTGGTCCTGACCCACGGGCATTGGGACCACACGGCGGATGCGGCCGCCATCCAGCGGCGACACGGTTGCCCGGTCGCTTGCCATGTCGACACGGTGCCGATGTTGACCGAGGAGGATTTTTTCCAGCGCGCCGGCTTTCCGCTGCGCATCGAACCGCTGCAACCGGATCGGATTTTGGCCGAGGGCCAGGGACAGGATTTTCTCGGGCTCCCGCTCGATGTGCTCGAGGTGCCGGGGCACTGCCCGGGCAGCCTTTGCCTGCACTCTCCCGAGCATGGCGTGTTGGTCGGCGGGGACGTGCTCTTCCGCGGCGGGATCGGCCGGTGGGACCTGCCGGGCGGGGACGGCGATTTATTGCGCCGCGGGATTCGGGAGAAAATTTTTGCCCTTCCGGAGGCGACAGTCGTCCTGCCCGGTCACGGACCGTCGACCACGGTCGGCGAGGAAAAGGAAACAAATCCTTTCGTTCGCGTGTGAGCGCGGTTTTTGCTCTTGGAGAGCGCGGTGGTCCCGCGTAAAGCTGCTGTCTCCGCTCCCGCCCGACACCCCATGCCCAGTTTCGCCTACACCGCACTCGACGCCCGCGGCCAGGAAGTGACCGACACTCTCGAGGCCGGCAACGAGCAGGAAGTCATCGCTGCCCTGCGTCAGGCTGGCTACTACCCCACGAGTGTCGTCGAGGCGGGCAAAGCCAAAGCGGCCAAGGCGTCGAAGGCTCCCAAGGCAGCCAAAGCCAAGGGCACGGGGATGAAGAAAGAGATCAACATCAGCATCCCTTTCCTCGAGCGAAAGACGATCAAGCCGAAGACGCTGATGATCTTCACCCGGCAGTTGGCCACGCTGATCGACTCCGGCCTGCCTTTGTTGCGCGGACTCAATGTCCTCGGCAAGCAGGAGCCCGATCCCGTGCTGCGCAAGACGATCGGTAAACTGGCCGACACGGTGCAGGGCGGCGGCACGTTTTCCGATGCCCTCAACCAGCACCCGAAAATTTTCAACAAGCTCTATGTCAACATGGTGAAAGCCGGCGAGCTCGGCGGCGTGATGGAACTGGTGCTCGTGCGTCTGGCCGACTTCCAAGAGAAGGCGCAAAAGCTCAAGAACAAGGTCGTCTCGGCCATGTTCTACCCGATCATCGTCCTGATCATTGCCGTCGCCATCATGGCCTTCCTGCTTGTCTACATCGTTCCGAAATTCGAACAGATCTTCAACGACATGCTCGGCGGCAAGGCATTGCCGGCCCTGACCCAATTCGTCATCGACACGAGCAAGCTGGTGCAGAACCAGTGGTATCTCATCGTCGGATTGGTGGTGCTGGTCATTGCGGTGATCAACATCGCCGGGCGCAACCCGAAGGGCCGCGCGGTCATCGACGCCATCAAGCTCAAGATCCCGCTTTTCGGCGACTTGATCCGCAAAGGTGCCATCGCGCGCTTCAGCCGCACGCTCGGCACGCTGGTGACCAGCGGCGTGCCCATCCTGCAGGCGCTCAACATCACGCGGGATACGGCAGGGAACGTCGTCTTGTCCAACGCCATCCAGAAAGTCCACGACAGCGTCAAGGAAGGTGAATCGATCGTCACGCCGACCGAAAAAAGCGGCATTTTCCCGCCCATGGTGGTGAGCATGATCGACGTGGGCGAGGAAACCGGCCAATTGCCGGAAATGCTGCTCAAAATCGCCGACGTCTATGACGACGAAGTGGATAACACGGTGGCCGGTCTGACCTCTCTGCTCGAGCCGATCATGATTGTCTTTCTCGCCGTGGTGGTCGGAACGATCGTCATTGCTCTGTTCCTCCCGCTGATCAGCATCATCCAAGGGCTGCAGTCGGGATAGCGGAAGCGATCCGGGAACGCGGCACGAAGTGCTGCGGCTACGGACGCAAGAGGCGCTGCAAACCGTCGAAGCAAATTTGCGACCACGACTCGAGGCGGTCGCGCAGGGGGGCGAGTTCTTCGGCGGTGACGAAGCGGAGATCGCGGATCGCGTCCTCGCGCGGTTGGATGTCGGTCGAATCGACCTCGATGAGATGGACCACGCCCAGATGGACGCGGCCGACGTCGTTGCTGTCGTCGTTGAGCAGGGCGGCGATTCGCTGGCGGTAGCTGCCGGGGATATCCAGTTCCTCGTGCAATTCGCGCTCCACGGCGCGGAAGTAGGCGGCCTCGTCGAAATGCTCGGCGTGCGTGTCGCCGTCATTGATGTGTCCACCGATGCCGATGGACATTTTGGCATGGAGGCGCGCCTCGCCGCCGGCCTTGCCGCGGGTGTAGCAGAGCACGCGGTCGCCGCGGTGGAGGACGAGGTAGGGGATCAGTTGCTTGTGCGTAGGATCCTGCTCGGCCGCGCCGCGGGGCAGGAAGAGATTGTTGGCCGGGTCGAGGAAGGCCTTCATGTAGCGCTCGGGCTCGAAAGCGAGGCCCTCGAAGGCTCCGAGCTGATCGAAGACGGGGCGGGGGACGACGAGAATGTTTTCTTCGGCGGACATGGGTGCGGAGGGTAGCGGCGTGGGGGTTTTTGGCCATCCGGAAAAGCCATCCGGGCCGCCTGCTTGCCACGCTTGCCGGGTCATCTAATCTTGGGCCATGGCCGTTCCCGAGTTCGCCCACCTCCATGTCCATACCGAGTATTCCATGCTCGACGGGGCAGTGCGGATCGCGGACCTCATGCGCAAGGTGTCCGCCTCGGGGATGAAAGCCGTGGGCATGACCGATCACGGTGTCCTCTACGGCGCGGTCGAATTCTACAAAGAGGCACAAAAAGCGGGCGTGAAGCCTCTGCTCGGCTGCGAGCTCTACGTCGCGCCGGGGTCGATGCACGAAAAGAAATCCTCCTCGGGCAAGGACGCCGCCTACCACCTGACTGTGCTGGCCGAGACGAATGAAGGTTGGGCCAACCTGATCAAGTTGGTCAGTGCCGCGCACCTCGAGGGCTTTTACTACAAGCCGCGGGTGGACAAAGACCTGCTCGCCCGTCACGCCCAAGGTCTCATCGGCCTGAGCGGCTGTCTCAAAGGCGAGATCAGCAGCGCGATCCTCGAGGGGAATCCCAAACGCGGGCGCGAATTGACCGCGCAATACCGGGATATCTTCGGGAAAGACAATTTCTTCGTCGAAATCCACGACCACGGAATGGACGCCCAGCGCGAAGCCAATCCTCATTTGGTCCGCTGGGCCGGCGACCTCGGGCTCGGTTTGGTCGCGGCCAATGACGTCCACTTCCTCGAACGCACCCACCATGAGGCGCATGATGTCATGGTTTGCATCGGCACGGGCGCCAATGTGACCGACGAGCGCCGCCTGCGCTATTTGCCCGAGCTGTATTTGAAGTCGCCCGAAGAAATGGCGGAGATCTTCCGCGATCATCCGGAGGCCCTTTCGAACACGGCACGCATCGCCGAACGCTGCGGGGTGACCATGGAATTCGGCAAATCGCGTTTTCCGGTTTTCCATCCGCCGGACGGCAAATCGCGCGAGGGTTACCTCCGCGAGTTGTGCCTGGAAGGTTTTCGCCGCCGCTACGGCGAGGGAACGCCCGAATTGCACGAACGCCTCGACTACGAACTCGGCGTCCTCGAGAAGCTCGGCTTCACCAGCTACTTCCTCATCGTCTGGGACTTCATCCATTTCGCCAAGCAGCGCGGCATTCCCGTCGGCCCCGGCCGTGGCTCGGCGGCAGGGAGCATGGTGGCCTATGTTCTCGGCATCACCGATCTCGATCCCGTGCGCTACGGACTCATCTTCGAGCGCTTCCTCAATCCGGAGCGGGTCAGTCCGCCGGACATCGACGTCGATTTCTGTCAGGCGCGTCGCGGCGAAGTCATCGAATACGTGCGCCAAAAATACGGTGAACGCTGCGTGTCTCAGATCGTCACTTTCAACCAGCTCGGCGCGAAAAGCGTGGTCCGCGACGTGGCCCGCGTGCTCGGCATGAGCTACGGCGAGGGGGATCGCATCGCCAAGATGATCCCCAACGAGCTGAACATCACGCTCGACTCCGCGCGGGAGAAAAATCCCGAACTCAAGCAGGCCATCGAGTCCGAGCCCGGCACGCAGCAGCTCTGGAGTTATTCGACCGTGCTCGAAGGTCTCTCGCGCAACGCCGGCATCCATGCCGCGGGTGTGGTCATCGGCGACCGCGACCTCTCCGAAATCCTTCCGCTGGCCCGGGGCAAGGAGAACGAGGTCATCACCCAGTATTCCATGGAGCCGCTGACCGACCTCGGCATGCTCAAGATGGATTTCCTCGGGTTGAAGACGCTCACCGTCATCCGCGATGCCGAGGAATTGATCCGCCGCCACGTGCCGGATTTCGACATCGAGAAAGTCCCGGTCGACGACCAAGCGGCTTTCGACGTGCTCAATCGCGGCGAAACAGTCGGCATCTTCCAATTTGAAGGTGGCATGTCGCGCTACTGCCGGAATTTCGGCTTCACCAGCCTCGACGACATGAACGCGCTCTGCGCGCTCTACCGTCCGGGTCCGATGGCCCTCATCCCCGACTACATCAAGCGCAAGAAGGGCCAGACCAAGATCAACTACGACCACCCGCTGCTCGAAAAGGTGGCCAAGGAAACCT
>CAYQMP010000031.1:0-10414 GCA_964418615.1 uncultured Chthoniobacter sp.
CTTCGCCCGGTAGGGACGGCTGGCCCAGCCGTCCGCACGACAAAACAGAGGACCGCAACTTGAGCGCGACCAAGCAAAGAAATTGGCGATATGGGCAGCCAGATTCATGGGGCGGGGAGCCCACAAAACATACCGTGCAAATCCCTATTCGCCAGCGTCTTTTACACAAATATCCGGTTCTCTATTCGATGGTCAGGTCGATCCTTAGGAAGACATCACCCTGCTGCGAAGTCCACGGCAGGCTGGCCCGACGCCATTGATAATCCCCCTCTTCGATCAGCGGCACGTCAGTGATAGCCTCTGTGGACCAGGCCGCCCCGAGGCCGGGAGCAGCGCTCCATTTGACGGTGCCGGTGATGCCGTTCAGCGTCTTGCTACGGCGGTAATCGAAGAGCACAGCGTCCGCAGTCACCTGCTGCACCACCGCCCCAGCGGCATCATCCGCAGTCGGATCCAGTCCCATGAAATACTCCATGGCATTGCTCATCCCATCGCCGTCGGGGTCACCACCCGGCGTGGGGTCGCTCAGTTCGGGATAGGAACTCGCCCAATCGCCATACACCGGGTTCGGGTTGACCACGGTAAGAACAAAGCTGGTTTCATCGGAGTCCGACCCGTCGCTCACCGTAATCGTGACCGTAGCGGTTCCGCTTTGCCCGGCCGCGGGAACCGCCGTGATGGTGCGGTCCACACCTGCGCCACCGAGCGAGAGATTGGCATTCGGCAGCAACGCTTGGTTGCCGCTCACCGCGGTAACCGCCAACCCTTCCGCCACGTCATCGGGATCGTCAACCGTAAAGGCCAGCGCTCCGGTCGATGTATCCATGTTGATTGTTTGATCGGCCACCGCGCTGATCACCGGCGGATCGTTCACCGGCGTGACAGTGAGAACGAAAGAAGAATCGGCCGTCAGCGCTCCATCGCTCACCGTCACCGTGATGGTTGTGGTGCCATGGGCATTGGGCTCCGGAGTGAGGACAACCGATCGGCTCGATCCGCTGCCACCAAGTGCGATGCCCGCTGTCGCCAACACACTTTGATCACTGCTCGCCGCTGTGACGGTCAGAATTGCCGGATCAGTTTCCCCGTCGCCCACCGTGAAAGCAATCGAACCGGTGGCGGTGTCCTCGTCGGTGGTCTGATCCGCCACGCCCGAAATAGTCGGAGCTGTGTTGGACACCACGGAGAAGTCTCCGGTCAGGGCGATGCTGTCGACAAACCAGCCAGAGCTCGCCGTGCCATTGTTGGTAGCGAGAACCCACCGCAAGCGAACGGTTTTTCCGGCAAATTTGGCGGCGTCCGTGATGTCGAGAACCGTCTCGATGAAACCGCCGCTGTTGCCCGTCCAAGCTGACAAACCGGCGAAATCACTGCGGTCCGCAGGCTTCCCGCCGGAGCTGATTGTTGCCGTGTAACCGTTGACCGCAAACGCCACGCCCGAGCCAGCGGATTCCACGGAAAACCAATTCGCGCCGTCGTCTACCGAAAGCTCGAGACGCCCGCCGTCTTGCAACGGCTCCAGATTGTAGCTGTGCCAGAAGCGCAGCTGCATATTGGTTGCATCGGCGGGAACGCTGATCGAAGCCGAGGTGAGGCGCGTGGTTGTTTTGCCGGCAGGAGCTATCGCGAAGTAGGAGGCGTTCGGAGTGTGAGCCTCGGCGGTGCTCGTCGACCACGAGTTGGATCCTGTCACTGCCGTGGATATCCAACCCGTGACCGCGCCGTCGAAGCCCTCGTAAAAGACCACCGGATTCACGGTGAAAGCATCGTCCAGCCGCAAAATCGAACCATCCGGGTTGGTCGCCTCGACGGACCACAATCCAGTCACCGCACCCGTGAGGTCGAACGTCACTTGCAACAAATCACCGGTCAGAGTCGCGTTGGATCCGACAATATCGCTCTGACCGGCACGAACCAACCGCACGTCTGTCGCCGCGCTCAAGGGATCGCCGGTCACGGTCAATTCACCCACGTAAAGATTACGTTCCGTGGCCGACCCTCCATTGTTGTTTTGCACGACGAGCCGCGAAATAGCGTTGCCCGCACCGAGCGTGCCAAGGACCGAAGAGCCGCCCGCCACCAACGTGTAAGTCCCGCTGTCCCCCAGCGTGATATAAACGGTCAGACCCGCGTCGGTGTAAGGGATCGTTGTCAGACGTCCGGTCACCGCATCGCTCACGCGGTAATACTGATCGCCCCCCACAAAGTAAAAACGCAGCCGTGAGTTGCCCCCGCTGTCGACCAGCGAGAAGCCGACCTGCGCGCCGTTGTCCACCCAGTTGTTGTCGAACTTGAGCATCACCGTGTCGCCGACCTCCAGCGTGTTGTTGAAATTACGCGTGGCCGTGGCCACCCCGCCGCTGTTGGCGTAAAGGCCGAAACCCTTGGTTGTTCCCACATTCATGTTGGGTTGGCTTTCGGCAAGGAAGTGGCCTGCATTGCCCGTGGCGGTGAGCGACCAAGCTCCAAAGCCATACCCACCGTTCGAGCCATCGCCCCACGTTGAGTAGTCATCCGGCGTATCCCGGAAGCCCGGCCGGCCGGCGAGATCAACAACAACCCCCGCCGCCGCGTAGCCCGCGGTCGGGCTGATCGACGGATCCGCCTCCTCGTAGACCACCGCGGAGCCGGAGACCAAGAGCGAGTAGTCCTGCTGCAGATTGGTCAGCGTGCCACTGTAGGAGACAACCACTTGGTAATCGCCCGCCACGGAAGGCGCCGCGATGTAGACCTGCTCCACATTGTCCGTGTTGTTGATTCCTGTCGTGGCCGCCAAGTCCATCGAAGCCTCCGTCCATGTGCCGACGAAGGGCATGACATAAGGGAAATATTCCGCCCCACCCGGGGCGATGACCTTTACGTTGAGATTGTTGACCAGCCGCGAAGTGCGCAGATCGGAGGTCGAGGTGGAAGGGCCTTCGGGATCCGTCCAACTCAGCGTGGCTCGGATCGGCGAGACGCCGTCCCACGTGAACGTGTGTGTCACCGTGGTTGTCGCAGCGGACAACGTCCCCTCCGTCATGCGGATCTTCGTCGGATTCGCTTGATGGTCGGTGACCAAATCCGCCGCCGCTTGTCCGTCGATCAGGCCCCAGCCGAATTTGTAATCCGGGCCGGCGTTGCCGCGGTCGTCCGCCGTGTGGATGAGAAGGCCCTTGAGCGTGCTCGCTCTCATCGCCGATCCGGGGAAGAGATTGCCGTAGTGCTCGATGAGCAGTGCCGCTGTGCCCGCCGCGTTCGGCGAGGACATGCTTGTCCCACTGCTGTTGTAGTAGGCCGTATCGCTGGCGGTCCCCGAGGAGTAGAGCAAGTCGCCGTTTGCCACCAAGTCAGGCTTGATGCGCCCGTCGTCGGTCGGACCCCATGAAGTGAAGCTGGTCACGTTGGCTTTGGTCACGTCTCTCGCCCCGCTGGTCACCGCGTCACTCACCGCGCCGATGGTGAGGACATTCTTCGCCACGCTGTTGTCCGCGACCGTGTCGAATCCCCCGCGGTAAACGCCGTCACCGGCGGGGTGAAGCGATGCGTCGTAGGTCGTGATGATCCCGCCCACCTCGACAGAAGCCCCGGTGCCCGGATTGTTGCTCCGTTCGTTGCCCGCGCTCCAAAACATCAGATAGTAGGGTGCGTCGTAGGCGATGGCATCAATCAAACGCGCCCGCGAATTGTAGACGCCGAAACCGGTTTCGATCGACGCGGCGGTCGATCCCGAGGTCCCCTGCCAAGACCAGCGCGTGCCGTTCCAGTTCCATCCGCGCACGTAGCCATAGCTGTGATTGGAAACGGGCAGCTTGCCCGCTTCAGCCGGTAATGCGGCCGCGTTGGCCGTGAATTCCGTCGTGTCATTGTTCCAATCGTAGGAGTCCACCGTGGCGGACACCGCCATGCCACGGGCACTGGTCACGACTCCGGAGGCAATCATCGTTCCGCCCACGTGCGTGGCGTGGTCGATCGACGGAGAGCCGTCCTTGACCACCATGCGTCCGCCGGCAAATTCCTGATGCGTGGTGCGGCCCGAACCGCCGTCCCACATGCCGATGGTCACGCCCGATCCCGTCAACCCCGTCACCGTGCGCAAAACATCCGCACCGGTCGAGATGGCCGCATTCGCGTTGTGCGTGGTGAAGTAGAGCGGCTCCCCGGACTCGTCCAATTCGACCACCTCCTGCACCGTGCCGTCGGGGCGTTCAACGCGCACCGGCAAACCGCGCTCCTTCGCCCGCGCCACCGCCGCCGCTTTGCGCTCGGTCTGGATCGCGCGCATCTCGGCCACAGCAGCGGCGCGCTCGCTCGGATTGGCCAGATTGCGAGCACGCAAGACATCGACGGCATCCAAGCGGAGCCCGCTTTGCCCGAAGACCGTAGTGGAAAGCAGAAGCCCCGCGCCGAAAACAGCGGACAAAATCCGATGGATACGACGTCCGAAATGATTTTGCCCATTGCCTCTTGAGGTAGGGACGAGCGGCTCGCTCGTCCGCCTTCTTTCCAACGGACACGCGAGCCGCGTGTCCCTACCGCCGGAACTTCGTTCCGTAGCCCATAGACATCTCCAAAGTGGTGTAGTGGACTGCGTTACTTTCATGCGCCAGACAGGAGCGGTAGATTGGGGTGTCCTGCACTTAAAATTACCACACCCAAGCTTACGGGCGAATCGGGCGAAACGATGCCGAAAACTCAGGGTTTTACCGTAGGCGGCCTCTCTTACGGTCGGGTCACGTTGAGCCGCAGAAACCGGCCCGACGGGACATCCTCGGCCGGAGCCGGATCGGTCACCGTGATCGTTTCAAAATCGTTGGTTCCACCGCCGAAGGCATTGGTTGCGCTGGTCCAGATGTTCGTCCAAGTGCCGGTCAAATCATCCGTGGCCTGCACGGCAAGAGTGACGTCGGATGCGCCGCGCGCCCGCCGGAAGGATACCGAAAGCGGCGGAAAGCCCGCGATCCGCGGTTGGTCCGCGGAACCGGCTTCCACGTTGGGGTCGAGCCCGAAGGCGTATTTCATCAGGTTGGGCAGACCGTCGAGCGTGACCACATTGCTGTCGGATCCCGCGCCGGAGTTTGCCGTCGAGCCGAAATGGATCTGGCGCCACGACTCGATGGACGGTCCCGCCACCGGTGTGACGGTCACTGCATCCTCGGCACTGTTGTTCGCCGCGTTGACATCGCCGCCGCCGGCAACCGTCACCGTGTTGGTCAAGGCAGATGCCGCGTCTGTCGCGAGCGTGACGGATACCGTGATGGGCGGATAGCCCTCACCCGCCGCGAGGGCATCCGAACGCGTCACGGCGAGGTTGTTCGCGTCGAAGGTCCATCCCGCGCCGCTCATCGAGGTGACGGTCATTCCTGCGGGAGGTTGCTCGATCACCGTCACCGCGCCGCTCGACGCGGCACCACCCTCATTGGAAACCGTCACGGTGAATTCCCCCGTGCCTCCCTGGGCCATCGCGCCGGTGTGCGCTTTGCTCAAGGCCAGATCGGGTCCGGTGGCAAAGGTGGCATCGCTTCCGTAGGAAGTTCCCACGGCACTCGAAGCTGCCACGCGATAGTGATAGACGGTGCCGCCGGAGAGGCCGGACAAGTCGGCGTCGACCGGAATGTCCCCGATCCCGCTCCCCGCAGCGGCGGCCGAACTGACCGCGAGCGCGTCGACGATCATGTGCTGTGCATCGCTGCCCGTGTTGTTGCCATTGATGTAACCGAGCGTGGCGAGGTTCACCGTGTCACCGGAGAACTTCAGCCGTCCGGAGACGGGAATGTAGTCCGCATTTTGCCGGTATTTGATCCCGCAAGTGTAGGTTCCGGCCCGCGTATCGAAGTCGATGCGCACATCGATGAGCGCCCCACGACTCTCCTGACCCAGCTCGATGTTCCGCTGTCCATCGGCGTCGGTCAGCATGAGCGCCGTATTGCCGCCGACGCCGTTGGCGGCCGGCGCCATGCCGATGGAGAGCAATTCGTTGGAAGAGAAACTCGAACCCGCCGCCGACTTGAGATTGATGCCGGTGAAGCCCCTTTCGTTGCTGATGTCGAAGCGCACCGTGAAACGCACCTGCCCGGACTGCCGGGCGGAGGTCAGCGAGCGGTAACCGGAATGCGTGCCGCGCGAGGTCGAGGTCCCGGCAAAAATGCCGAAGGAATTCGCCCCGTCGATTTGGCGGTCGGCCGTGCCGTTGGCGCTGTTGGCGTTGACCAGCCTGATGCCGCCACGGCTCGAACTGGTGCGCACGTAGCTGGTGAACGCCCCGAAACCCTCTCCACGATTCTGCGTCGCGGATGAACCCGAGCTGGTTGAAGAGTAGCCGAGAGAGGTGTAAGCCTCGGCATCGTCACTCGCCCCTGCTTGCGTGGTCAGTCCATAGGCATCGCTCGTCCCGTATTCGAACCAGTAGACGGTCTCCGGTCCGTTCGGATTCACCGTGGCGGCAACATTCGCACTCGAAGAGGTGGCCGTGGCACCACCTGTCACCGCGGTCGGTGCCGGGTAACCCGTGGTGAAACTGCCGTCCGGCCCGTAGGTCGTGCCGAAACTGTTCCGTGCCACCGCGCGGTAATGGTAAGTCTGACCGAAGACCAAATCGGCCAGAGCGAAGGCGAAGTCCGCCGCGCCACCCGCCGCGGGCGCATCTTGGACCTCCGTGCCCGAACCGTAGTTGGTGTCCGTTCCGTATTCGAACCACACGGTGGTATCCGTCCCGTTGGGATCGATCGTCGCCGTCAGCGTGGCGGTCGACGTGTTCACGTTTTCCACGGCGGATACCACCACGGTCGGCTTGACCGGTTTGGTGTGGAAGGAAAGCACGGCGCCTTCGACCCGCTGGTCGCCGCTCACCGCAACGATGCGGAAGAAATACGTGGTGTCCGGCTCCAGTCCGCCGATCGCGGCCCACTTCGCCACCACGCCCGCGGTGCTTCCGACATCTTGGGGGTCCGTCACCTGATCGAGATTGTCCGTGCGGTCCCCGTATTCGAAGAAGATCGCGGTGGGCAGCCCGTTGGGATCGACCGTCCCGTTCAGACTGGTCGTGTAGGTTTCGACATATCCGGCCGCCGTGGTCGTGACCAGCGGTTGCGGACTCGTTGTGACGAAGGTGGCATCGGGCCCCGCGGTCGTGCCCTGCGAGTTGGTCGCCACCGCGCGGAAGTGATACGTCGTGCCCGGGGTCAGCCCGGTCAGGTCGATGTTGACGGGCACCGGCGAGTTGCCGTTGCCAATGGCCTGCGAAGTTGTTGAAGAGCCATAGGCTGTTGTCGTCCCGTATTCGAAAGAAACCGTGGTCGCCGCCCCGTTCGGCGTGACCGTGGCGAGTAGAGTGGCCGTGGTGTCGGTGATGCTCTCGTCGCCGGTTGAGTTGACCGAGGGACGGGCGACCGACACGGATGCCCCGGTGGTAAAGCGCGACTCGAAACCGGCGTGGAGCGGGGTTCCGTCGGCTGCCGCCGCCGTGTCGGCAATGCGCACCGCGTAAAGGGTGTTCCCGTTCAAGACGGACGATGGCGTGTAGGTCACCGCCGTGTTCCCCGCGTTCCAGACAAAACTCCCCGTGGTCGCGGGTGCCGTGCTGAAGGCCGCTTGGACCGAGCCCGTGTCCATGGCCCGGTCGAACGTGACCGTGATCGCCGTGCCGGGCGAAATGCCCGTGGCATCATGCGAAGGAGCCACGGCCGCAACCACCGGATCCAGCGCCCTCACCTGATCCTGCGCGACGAAAATTTTCGCCGAGGTCGCGGGGATAGTCATGACCGGGATGCCGTCGACATCGGCGGTCACGGTGATCGTTTCCGTGGGATTGAGAATATTGACCAACACCGTGCCTTCCGGGTGGATGGTGGGGCGCGCCCCGATGGTCTGTGCCGACGTGGCCGTGTTGAAAACGACGAAGGCCTCTTCGTTGCCGAGCCGCCGGGCGTAGGCGAACAGGCCGGGGGCGCTCCAGTTCGACCAAAGATTGGCGTGGGCGCCCGTGCGCAGGGCCGGATAAAGGCGCCGGAAGTTGTTCAGCTTGGCCACCAGCTTGAAGCGCGGGTGGGTCATGTTGAAGTTGTCGCCCAACGACGGCCCCTGCTCGAACTCGCCGTCGAACATGTCCTCGCGGCAATTCGGATCCCCGCCGCCGTTGAAGTCCTGCTCCGTGCCGTAATAAAGACTCGGGATGCCGCGCGAAGTGTAGAGAAAGACGAGCGCCAACTCGAGGCGCGCCGGCGTGCTGCCGCTGGCGTTGAGGAAGCGCGGGTTGTCGTGGTTGTCCAGGTTGAGGACGAGCGACTCGAGCGCGGACGCGTCATAGTTGGCCGTGGTCAGGTTGTTGTAGCGGTTTTCGATCTGCCCCGTGTTGCCAGTCGCCGTGGCGAAGACGCTGCCGATCTGGTAGTAGAGCGGATAGTCGAGCACGCTCTCCATCTTGTAGTTCCCGCCGGACTTGGTGCCCGTATACGAGCCGACCTTGCTGTCCGACCCGTCGAAGACCTCGCCGAATTGGAAGAAGTTCGGTTTGTCCGCCGCCTGCGCGGCCGCGCGGATGGCCGGAGACCAGCCGTCCCAGAAACTCATCTCGACATGCTTCACCGTGTCGATCCGGTAGGCGTCGAAACCGACCGCGTTGATCCAGTGGGTCCAGATTTCCTGCATGCGCGCACGGACGTAGGACGACTCGGTGCGGAAGTCATCGAGCGAAGCCAGTTCGCCCAGTTCGACCTGGGTCGAATCGCTCCAATTCTGCGTCCCCCCGTTGTTGTGGAAAATGTTGGCCAGATTCGTGTTGCCGAAAGCCGAGGAGATCGACGCATTGTCGAAAGGCGGGGCGTATTGGCGTCCGCCCGAATTGTAACGCAGGTTGTAGCCGCTGGGCGGATAGACAAAGTTGGCGAAGCCGAAGTCGGTGCTATCCACCCACGTCGAGGCGTGGTTCACCACCACGTCGTTGATGACCAGGATGCCGCGCCGGTGGGCCTCGGCGACGAGACGCTGCAGGTCTTGGAGCGAACCGAAGCGCGGATCGACGTTGTAGAAGTCCGTCGCGGCATAGCCGTGGTAGTCGAAATCACCGTTGCCGTTTTTCAGCACCGGCGAGAGCCAGATGGCCGTGGCCCCCAGCGCCTTGATGTAATCCAGCTTGCGCTCCACCCCGCTCCAGTCGCCGCCGTGCGTCCTGTTCCCCACGGAGGGTGCCGCCCCGCCGTAGACATTGTTGTTCGAAGGATCCCCGTCGAAAAAGCGGTCGGTGATGATCTGGTAGATGCTCTGGTTGCGCCAGTAACCGGCCGAGTATTCCGGTGCGTAGTTCTCGTTCAACGTGAGGACCAGACGGTCGAGCGCGAACCCGGAGTCCGCCATCCAGAGATTGAGGGTGTGCGTGCCGGCCGACGGCACGGTGATCGCCACCCTTGCTCCTGCATCGCCATTGGACCATGACCAAGTGCCGGTGCGCGGCAGGGTGATCTGCGCCGGGGACGGACTTGACCCGTTCAGGCCGACGTAGACCGCAACATTCTCCGCCGTCTCCGCGTAGCCGCGCAGCCACACGTAATAGGTGCCCGCGTTGCTGAAATTGATCGTGTAGCGCAGCTCCGGAGAGGTCGTCGTCCAGTTTGTCGTCACCGACGTCCCGTCGCTGGGCAGGACCTGCACCAACCCCGATCCGCTGAATCCGCCGATGGCCGCCGATGTCTGCCACGCGTATTCCTGGGGCTGATTGCTCGGATCATTGATCGTCCGGGCAAGACTGCTGCTGAACGCCTCCGCTTCGATGCGGACCGTTCCCGTGGCCTCCGTGACTTGGCCGAAGGCGACCGGCGTTGCCAAAAGGACAATGCCCACTTGGCAGGCCAGCGCTCGGATGCGGAAAAGATTCACAGGATATGTTGCCGGTTGTTGGACAAGACCGGCTGGTAGGTCCTGCGCCGTCCGGGCCCGCTGTGGCAGCGACCGAGCCTAGCGCCGCACGGCCGCAAGCCGACGACGGAGAGCAAGGCCGCCAAAAAGCGCAGCACCGAAAAGAAGCATGGCCCAAGTGGTGGGCTCGGGAACGGCATCAATACTATTGACGGTTACACTGCCCGAACCGCCTGCCGCCGGGCTATCCCAAGTGAACTGCATACCCAAAACATCGTTGTAGTTACCATTCAGGACTTGATCGAGGGTGAGATCAACAAGGGTTGGAGAAGATCCCGCAGAAGAGGATGCGCCTTTGTAAACGGCAACGACTGCCGTGCCCGGATCGGTCAAGACAGAGCTGTCATAGAACTCGACTGTAAATCCGGACTGCGGATCGAGTCCCGAAATGGACATGGTGAAAGCAAAGTCGACTACCCCACTCCAATCAAAGGATGAATTGAAGAGGCCTCCAAGCGTAGCGCCTAACCCAAAGCCCGAGTTGAAAGTCAGGCTCGAAGCCGTCTGCGAATAACCGGCTGTTGTC
>CAYQMP010000032.1:0-10291 GCA_964418615.1 uncultured Chthoniobacter sp.
TGTCTTAGCCGTTTGTTGTAGCCGCGGCACTCTGTGCCGCGTCGGTTCAACAGATTCGCGGCACAACCGAAGGTGGCCCATAGGCAAAGTGTCGCGGCTACAGAAAATCTTAAACCGCTATAGTCCGCCTCGGTAGGGCCCGCTGGCCCCAGCGGGCCGCTACATATGTGAGCAAAGGGGTGCGGACGGCTGGGCCAGCCGTCCCTACCATAAGAGTGAAGCCCCGGTAGGGGCGACCGCCCGCCTTCCCCCGCAAAAACATTGGGGCGGCCTGCGGATTGGCGCTAAGTTCGCGGTCCCATGCACCGGCCGCAATCCACCGCCGAGAGCACGCCGCCCGTGCAGCTTTGGCTGCGCACCCAGGGGCGGCAGGCGCTGGTGCTGGCGGTGCTGTATTTTCTCTTCGGCCACGCGAGTTTCCTCGTGCGGGTGGACGATGTGTTGGTCACTCCGGTGCTCTTCGCGCCGGAGGGCATTGCGCTGGCCATGGCGCTGCGGTTCGGAGGGGCGGTCTGGCCGGGTGTGTTCGTTGGTCAATTGGCCTT
Source organism: uncultured Chthoniobacter sp. (assembly GCA_964418615.1). Lineage (GTDB taxonomy): Bacteria > Verrucomicrobiota > Verrucomicrobiia > Chthoniobacterales > JACTMZ01 > JACTMZ01. Next base: position 546 of record CAYQMP010000032.1, read on the forward strand.
GGCTCTCTCGCGCGGACTGGCTCCGTTGCCGGCGGCGTCCATATCGGCGGTCAATAGCATCGAAGTATTGCTCGCGGTGTTTCTTTTCCGCGCTTTCAAACTGGATGCGAGCTTGTCGCGCGCCCGCGACCTGGCCGGACTGCTTCTCCTTGTCTTCTTCGTCCTGCAGCCCTTCAGCGCGACGTTGGGAAATGCCACGCTGTGGGCAAGCGGCATTGTCGACCGGGCGGAATTGCCGTGGTCGTGGCTCAACTGGTGGATCGGCAATTCCTTCGGACAAATGCTCGTCACCCCGCTCTTGCTGACGCTTTTCGCCGGCGAACGCAGCAAGCAGCAGACGGCCGGAGATTTGCTCGTGCCGGTGCTGGTTGTCCTGCCGTCGTTCTGGGCTGCGGACTACCTGCTGCGCTGGACCGGGGTGTCCTCGCTCGTCGTGCTCTTCGCGCCGATCCTCGTGCTGCTGGCCATTTATCGCGGGCTCGCTGCCGTGTGCATGGGCGCGCTCCTCATCGCCCTCGGTGCGCTCTATGCCACCAGCCATGCATTCGGCCCCTTCGTCAGCAACGGCCGGGCGGACATTCCCGGTCTGAATCTTTTCATCATCGGCTTGGCCTTGAGTGGACAGTTTCTTGCCGTCTTCCTCCGCCAGACACGTCTTCAGCAAAAACTGGCCGATCAGCTCCGCGATACCCGCGAACAACTGCAGCGCACCGCTTACGAGCTCACGGAGAATATTCCCGTCGGCGCGTATGTGTTCTACCGCGATCCGCAGGACAACGGTCCTCGCTTCAGCTTCTTCAGCGAACGTCTCCTCCAAATGCTGGACATAACCCGTGAGGAGTTGGAGGCCGATCCGATGAACGCTTACCGGCCGGTGCATCCCGACGACCTCGGACCATTCCTGAGCATCTCCGAGGAAGCGGCCCGCCGCAAAGAGGCTTTCGACTACGAATGCCGCTACATTATTCGCGGGAAAACCCGGTGGTATCGGCTTGAATCCGCGCCGCGGCAACTGCCCGACGGTCTGACGGTGTGGGACGGCGCCGTGATCGATGTGACCGCGCGCCGCCAGGCCGAGGAGCAGTTGCGCCTCGTTCTCGACAACGTGCCCATCGCCCTGGCCGCCACCACGCTGACTTCCCCGGCCGAACTCACCTTCATCAACGAGCAATTCACCCGCACCCTCGGCTACACCCTCGAGGATGTGCCCACCGTGGCGGCGTGGGCGGAAAAGGCGTATCCGGACCCGGACTACCGCCGCGAGGTTTTCCGCCAGTGGGACCAAGCCGCTTTCCGCGCCATCGAGACCAAAGGGCGCATCGAGTCGATGGAGTTCGAGGTGACCTGCAAGGACGGCACCAAGCGCGACATCATTTTCGGCGCCGTCGTGCTGGAGGACCGCCTGCTCATCTCCCTGACCGATGTCACCGAGTTCAAAAAGACGCAGGCCGACCTCCGCTCGCTGCGGAGGGAAGTCGAGCGCACGGCCTTCGAGTTGACCGAAAACATCCCGGTCGGCACCTACACGATGGTGCAACCCCCGAACGGCGGGTTGGCTTATTTTTCGTTCATGTCCACCCGCTTCCTCGAGTTGACCGGGCTCGAGCGGGAAGCCGCACGGGCCAATCCGATGAACGCCTTCGCCTGCGTGCATCCCGACGATTACGACGAATGGGTGCGCAAAAACGCCTACGTCTTCGAACACAAATTGCCGTTCAAGGAGGAATGCCGGGTGGTCGTCGACGGGCGGACCCGCTGGATCATCGCCGAATCGACGCCCCGCGACTTGCCCGACGGCTCCGTTGTTTGGGAGGGCGTGCTGACCGACATCACCGACCGCAAACTGGCCGAGCAGAAATTGGCCGACGCCAATCGCGACATGCAGCTGGCCGCCTCGGCCGCGCGCCTCGGCTTTTGGGAATTCGACGTCGCCACGGGAATCGACCACTGGGACGAGGAAATGGCGCGCATCAACGGCGTCGCCCTCGCCGACTTCGACGGCCGTTGGGAAAAATTCATCCACCCCGACGACCATGAGGAAGTCATGCGCGAGACGCGGCGCATGCTGGAGTCCGACACGATCTTCGGCATGGACTATCGTATCCGTCGTCCGGACGGCGAGGTGCGTCACGTGCGCGAGCGCGGGGTGGTGACCCGCGACGAAGCCGGCCGCGCTTTGCGCGCCCACGGCGTGCTGCAGGATGTGACCGACGAAAAAGAAGCGGCCGCCCGCGAGAAGCAACTGGAGGATGCGCACCGCCGCGACTTGGAGACCAAGTTGAAGACCAGTCTCTCGGCCTCCGCCGTGGCCCACGAAATCAACCAACCGCTGAGCAGCATTCTCCTGCAAAGCAAGATGGCCCTGCAGGAAGACGGGGAAACCCGGGAGGCCCTCGAGATCATCGCGAAGGAGGCGCAGCGTGTCGTCGTGACCATCGAAAAGATGAAAACCCTCCTGCGCAATGTGCAGACCGAACGAAAACCCGTCGATCTGGTCGATGTGGTGCGCAGCGCCCTGCTCTACAACAAAGGCCTTCTGGCCCGCCACGGCATCGTCCTGCAAGCGACCGGACTCGACAGCCCTTGCCGCATCGCGGGCGACGACGCGCAGTTGCAACTCGCGGTGACCAATCTCTTGCGCAATGCGGCGGAGGCCATCGACGAGGCCGATGCGACGACGCGCGAAATTTCGGTCGAGCTTCGCGCCGCAGGCGACACGGCCGAACTGGTCATCGGCGACAGCGGACCCGGTTGGTCCGGCGCCGAAACGCGCCAACTTCCGCTCACCACGACGAAAAAAGGCGGCACCGGCATCGGCCTCTACGTCGTCCGCACCGCGGTGGCAAACCACCGCGGCGAGATAAGCTTCGGACGCTCCCCGCTGGGCGGTGCTGAGGTGCGGCTGAAATTTCCGAGAATGGAGAGGTAGGGACGAGCGGCTCGCTCGTCCGCTCTCTACCCAACGGACACGCGAGCCGCGTGTCCCTACCCTCGGAACCTTGTCCCATAGTCCAGGTCCTTTTCGTGTTTGGTCTTACGAGCAGGCACCGACGGTCATAGACCGCCGCTACAATCCGTCGCTAAAAAAACATCAAGCCCGCTCCGCCGCGCGCACCGCGGCGACGAAGGCTTTCATCTTGGCCGCATCTTTGATGCCGGGCGCGGATTCCACGCCGCTGGCCGTGTCGACCGCAACGGGACGCACCGCGACGATGGCTTCGGCCACATTGCCGGCGTGCAGTCCGCCGGACAAAACCACGGGACGTGCCGCATCCCGCACGACGCACGCGGCCAAGGACCAGTCGATGGTGCGCCCCGTGCCACCGAATTCGCCGGGAGCATGCGCATCGAGGAGAAGGCAGGGCGCCGGATCGCCGACGGCGGCAAGAGCCGAGGCATCGTCCGAGACCGGGCATGCTTTGACATAAAACTCCCCGCCCCAGCGCGCGCAGACGTCCGCAGATTCACCACCGTGGAATTGCAGGGCATGGAAAAGACCCGACTCGCCCAGGGCGCGAAGAAGATTGTCGTCCGGTTGCACCACAACCGCGACACGCGCGACATCGCCGGGCAGCCGTCCGATCCATTCCGCCACGTCCCCCAGACGGACAAAACGTTTCGACTTGGGGTAGAAGTTGAAGCCGAGTGCATCGGCACCCGCTTCGACCGCGGCCACGGCGTCCTCTTCCCGCGTCAGCCCGCAGAATTTCACTCCGGTTCGCCCGCCGCCGAGCCAGCGCCGCAGACCCGCGGGGATCATGTCAGTTCAGCGTGCGGCCGCGCGCCTGCTTGATCACCGTATGGTGGGTGAGCGGGTAGATGCGCCCGTCGCTGCCGCGGAAAAAAGAGCTGAGGAGCCAACTGACCAAACTGATGACCAGACCGCCCCAGAAGGCCGCCCAGAATCCGGCCACGGTGAAGGAACTGCCCGGCAGGATCCCGGAGACAAACCAGAGCAGGAGGGCGTTGAGGACCAGAATGAAAAGGCCCATGGTGACGAGGATCAGGGGCAGGCAGAGGATGAGGAGCACGGGCCGGACCAGCGCATTGATGATCCCGAGAAGCAGGGAGGCAAAGGCCAATCCGGTGAAACTGGTGTATTGGATGCCGGGTACGATCCACGCGGCGACGAAGACGGCCACCGCGGTGACGAACCAGCGGATGAAAAATTCGGCCAAAGAAATGCCCACATCCCCACCCTAAACCTGCCACCGGCCGGGAAAAGCCGAAAAAACTTGGCCCGCGCGCGCCGGTCCGCCTTTACTAACCAACCGAAACGCACACCAAAATCATGCCCAAGACTGCCAAGAAAAAAGCCGCCAAGAAGGCCGCCCCGAAAACCACGAAGAAGGCTGCCAAAAAATCTCCCGTCGCGAAAAAGAAAGCCGCACCCCGCAAACCCGCGGCCGCGCGCAATCGCGCCAGCGCCGCCACGCCGGCCCGCGTCTTGACCCGCCGCACCGGGGTGACGACCGAGGTGATCGGCGTGATCAGCTCGGTGACCAACGAGGATATCGCGCTGAAGGCCTACTACCTCGCCGAGCGCCGGCGCAACCTCGGCTTGCCCGGCGATCCCGAGTCCGACTGGCTCGAAGCCGAGCGCCTTTTGCGCCGCTGAGCCGGGGCGGACGGTATCCCCGGCCGCCGCGAGGCGCGTAACGTGTCGTGATGACCAGCTTCTCCAACACGGCCGACACCCGCGAGCGCAACGCTTGGCTGCAACGATCCGCGCCCTCGGCCGACGAGGTGCGCGCCCTGCTGCAGACCGGCGCGATCTGCGCCTGGTCGGAAGATCTCTGGTTCCTCGGGTGGGGCACGCCGGTCAAAGCGGAACACCCGGACCCCGATCGTCCTTCTTTCTACGCGCCGGACTTTTTTTTGTCCGACGGTCGGCCGTGGCGGATCTACCCCGCGACCGCCGCGGTTTCGCCCGATGCCTTGGCCCAGTTGTTGCGGCCCGGGGAATACCCGCGCACTTGGCGACTGTTCGACGAAGCGGCTTTCCGGCGCACATTCGGGCGCGTGCAGGAGCTTTTCGCCCGCGGCGAGCTGCACAAGGCCGTGCCCGCCGTTTTCGAGCACAGCCCGGGCGCCCTCACCGCGACCGAACGCGAACGCGCCTTGCGCTCCACGGCCAACCTGCCGTCCGGCCTCATGCCTTACGGTTGCTGGGATGCGGACGAAGGCGTGCTGGGTGCGTCGCCGGAAATCCTCTTCGAGGATGACGGGGTGGAAATCCACACCATGGCCGTCGCGGGGACAGCACGCGCGGGAACGGCACCGGAGGAAATGATGGAGGACCCGAAGGAGCGGGCGGAGCACCGCTTCGTGCTCGACGACTTGGAGAAGCAACTCGCCCCGCTCGGACCGGTGACCCGCGGGGCCACGCGGCTCTGGCGCATCGGCATGCTCTCGCATTTGCGCACCGATCTCCGCTTGATGCCGGCGAAGAGGATCGCCTTCGATCAACTCGTCGCGCGATTGCATCCCACTCCCGCGGTCGGCATCGCACCGCGCGGATCGTGGCGCGAGCAGGTGGCCGCCCTCGATGCGGAACCGCGCGGACGTTTCGCCGCACCCTTCGGCTTGCTCTTGCCGGACGGTCAGGCCCGCTGCCTCGTCGCCATCCGCAACGTGCAGTGGGACCGCACCGAAACGCGCTGCGGCGCGGGATGCGGTCTGCTTCCGGCCAGCCGGGCCGAACGCGAGGCGGCGGAACTTCGGTTGAAACTGGCCGCGGCCCGCGGCAACCTTGGTCTTTGAGTCCGGCCGAGATCAACCGATTGCTCGCCGCGGAGATTGTCTCCGCCCTGCACGCCGCGGGGGTGCGCACCTTGTGCGTCTGCCCGGGCGGACGCAATGCGCCGCTCGTCTTGGCCGCGCAAGCCGCCGCCGGTTCTTTCGATGTCCTTTCCTTTTTCGAGGAACGCAGCGCCGCTTTCTTCGCCCTTGGCCGCGGGCAGCGCGACGGCGCGCCGGCCGCCGTGATCACCACTTCGGGCACGGCGGCCGCGGAACTCTTGCCCGCCATGCTCGAGGCGCGTCAGGCGGGGCTTCCGCTCGTCGCCGTGACCGCCGACCGCCCGAGACGCCTGCGCGGCACCGGCGCTCCCCAGACCATCGACCAGCCGCCGCTCTTCGCCGCGGCGGGGATTCCGGTCATCGACCTCGACGGGCCGGGACAACTCGATGCATTGCCGCCGGGTCCGGTCCACCTGAACGTCTGCTTCGACGAACCGCTGGTCGACGGACCCGTGGAGATGGCCTTGCCGGCCACACGGCCCGCGCCGCCGACTGCTCCGGCGTGGATGGATACCGGGGAAGCAAAGCGCGCCTGCGATGATTTTTTCGCCCGTGTGCGCCGACCGCTCGTGCTGGTCTCTTCCTTGGGCGCGGCGGACGCGCATCATCTTGCGCCGTGGTTGGCCTCGTTGAGCAGTCCGCTTTACCTCGAGGCCGTATCGCAATTGCGCAACGACCGCCGGCTGCAGGAGTTCAGCCTGCACAGCGGTGAGCGCATTCTGCTGACGTCCGAGTTCCGCGAGGCCTGCGACGGCGTGGTCCGGCTCGGCGGCGTGCCCACGCCGCGGTTCTGGCGCGAGTGCGAGGATCTGCCCGTGCTCCACGTTTCACGGGTCAACCTTCCCGGGTTGGCGGCAAGCAGCCCGGTCATTCCCACCGGAGCCTTCCTCGAAATCTGCCCGTCTTTCGTCCCGCCGGGCGGAAAAAGCGAGGCCCTCTTCGCCCGCGACCGCGCGGCGGCGGAAAAGTTGGCGGCGCTGCTCGAGGCGGAGCCGCACAGCGAAGCGGGCTTGATCCGCGCCCTGGCCCGCCGCCTGCCGGACGAGGCCCGCGTTTTCCTCGGCAACAGCCTGCCCATCCGCGAATGGGACCTTGCCGCTCCGCGCTCGCCGGAGCAGCGGACCTTCTTCGCCAATCGCGGGGTCAACGGCATCGACGGCCTGGTCTCCACCGCACTGGGACTGTCCGGCGGGGACCGTCCGACCGCCGCCGTGCTCGGCGACCTTTCCGCACTTTATGACTTGGCCGGGCTTTGGCCCGCAGCGCAACTCGGGAACAACGACTTCACCCTCGCGGTGATCAACAACGGGGGCGGAAAAATCTTCGACCGCATGTTCCGCCATCCGTCGTTCCTCAACGCACACGATTTGCACCTGCGCGGTTGGGCCGAAATGTTCGGTTGGCACTACGGGACGATGCATGCACCGGATGAAGTCTGGCCCAATACCAGGCCGCGGCTCGTCGAAGTGCTGCCCGACGCGGAGGCCACCACGCGCTTCAGCGAGGCTTACGCGGCGTTGTGGCGCTGAGTCCGTCGCCACAACCACCACAGCGCGCCAACCAGCGAGAGAAGCACAAGATTGCGCAAGGTCGCCCCGCCGGGCGTGGCCAGAACGGCAAGCGCGGGATGGATCGCGCCGAAATCGAAGCAGCCGCAGTCGATATCCAGCCCGCGCCACCATGCTTGCGCCGTCAGCACGGTGAACGCTCCGAGAACCAGCGCGGTGGCGAACAGGGTCCACGGGAAAAGCAAACCGGTGAAAAGCAGCACCGCGAGCAGCAACTCCACCCAGGGAAGAACCATGGCGATGAATTCGGCCAGACCGTCGGCGATGACGATCTGGTAGGAATAAATGGAAGCCAAGGTGGGCATGGTTTGACCGACCTTGGACCAACCGGCGGCCAGAAAAATCCAGCCGAGCACGACGCGCAGCAAGATGCTCGAGATGCGGGCGGGAGAGATGCTCACGGGCTGCAACCTTAACACGGCAAAGCCCCGCGCCATAGCTCTGGATGACTTCGGGCGATGGGGTTATCTTTGGTCAGCATGTCGAAAGGAGTCGTCCGCATCCTCGGAATCGCCGCGCTGGTTCTGGCCGCCGCCGCGGCGGCACTCGTGCTCTCCGACAAAGACCCCGCCTACCGGCTGTCCGCTTGGGCGAGCTTCGGGCGCCACGCGTCCCACGATGACACCATCGCCATCGTTGCGGCGCGTCACGGCGTCGATCCCCTGCTGGTCAAAGCGGTCATCTGGCAGGAAAGCCGCTTCCATGCCGACAAGCTCGGCAACCACGGCGAACGCGGGCTGATGCAAGTGACCGAGCCCGCCGCCGCCGATTGGGTCGAGGCCACCGGCGTGGAAACTTTTGTTCCGGAGGACCTGCTCGATCCGAAGACCAACATCGAAGTCGGCACGTGGTATCTCGGACGCGCCTTGCGCCATTGGTCGGACCAGGAAGACCCGCTCCCCTTCGCCCTCGGCGAATACAATGCCGGACGCAGCCGCGTGAAGCGATGGTCCGGCGGCGAACGGATGAGCGCCGAAGCACTCAACGAGGCGATGGACATCCCGAGCACGCGGGCCTACATCGCCGCCGTGCGCGCGCGCTACGATTATTACCGCGACCGCGGCGACAAAGTGGGCGGGCTTTGACGAGGTGGATCGCGCCGTCCCGGCACGATGTTCCAATGTCATATCGCGATGGGGACATCGCGATCCACCAGTCTCTCAAAAGGACACGCGGGCCGCTCGTTCCTACCTTTGGCTTAGAATTTGACCGTGACGATGGATTCGTCGAAGAGCCGGCACCCGCTCTCGGTGTAAATGGCCTTGGCCACGGCGAGGTGTTCGGTCGCGGTTTTCTCGTCACCGGCTTTGCGCGCGATCATGGCCTGCGCGTAATACCAAGCGGGCGTGTTGCCGGCCGGGATGAGTCCTTTGGCTATTTTTTGCGCCTCGTCGTCATCCCCGAGGAGAAGCTGGGAGAGAAAGACTTTGAAGCGGACGAGTTCGTTGCGCGGGTCGCGGCGGCGTATGTTTTGGAAGACCTCGAGGGCGCCGGCGTAGTTGCCGCGGATGAATTCCACCTCGCCGAGGTTGAAGGCCGCGGGGAAGTAGTTCGGGTTGGTGGCCAGAATGGAGCGGAAAAGCGCGGCGGCTTCCTCGTGCTGACCAAGCTTGGTCATGACTGCGCCGCGGAGGTTGAGCACGCTGAGATCCTGTCCGGCCTGGCCTTGGAGCGAATCGAGCCGTTCCAGCGCGGCCGGATATTCGCCGGCCTCGTAGTGCTGGGTGGATTGTCGCAGCACCAGGGCGAGACGGCGCTGCATGAGCAGCGGGTCGGAGGACGGATCGGGGGCCGTCTGCTGGGCCGCTGCGGTGGAGAGCAGGGCCAAGAGCAGGGCGGCGGCCGTGGGCTTCATGCCGGGTCGCCGAGGAAAAGCCGGACCGGGTTTTCGATCGCTTCCTTGACCCGGACGAGAAAAGTGACCGCTTCCTTGCCGTCGACCACACGGTGGTCGTAGCTCAGGGCGAGATACATCATGGGGCGGATGACAACCTGGCCATCGACGGCCACGGGGCGTTCCTGGATTTTGTGCATGCCGAGGATGCCGCTCTGCGGGGGATTGAGGATGGGCGTGCTGAGCAGCGAGCCGTAGACGCCACCGTTGGAAATGGTGAAGACGCCGCCCTGCAAGTCCTCGATGGTGATGGCCCCTTCCCTCGCCTTTTTGGCGTAGAAGGCGAGGTCCTGTTCCAGTTCGGCGAACGTCTTGCGGTCGGCGTCGCGGATGACGGGGACGATGAGGCCGCGCTCGGTGCCGACGGCGACGCCGATGTCATAGAAATGGTTCTGCACCAACTCGTCGCCGTCGAGGCGCGAGTTGATCTGGGGCTCGCTCTTCAGTGCTTCGACCACGGCTTTGATGAAGAACGACATGAA
>CAYQMP010000033.1:0-10278 GCA_964418615.1 uncultured Chthoniobacter sp.
GGACACGCGAGCCGCGTGTCCCTACCCTCAGAACCTCGTCACATGATCCGAATTCTTCCCGCGTTTGCTGTAGCGGCGGCGTCGCCGCCGTCGATCGTGTCCGGAAACAGCCGTCGCCGGGGACGGCGACGCTACAAAGACTTCTACTCCGGCAGGGTGTAGACTATCCGCCCGCACTGCTCGCAGGAGACGACGCGATCACCCACTTTGGCATCGCGCAGCGTCGCGGGCGTGACCGTCATATGGCAGCCGGAGCAGTGATTGCCTTCGAGCGGGACGATGGCCCGGCCGGCTTTGGAGCGGAACAATTTTTCGTAGAGATCGAAAAGATCTTCATCAGCCGCTTTGATTTCGGCGGCGATGGCGTCGCGCTCGACTTTGACCTCATCGGCCCGGCCCTGCAGCACGCCGACTTTTTCGTCGGCGGTTTTGATCAGTCCGGCCACACGGTTTTTCTCCGTGCTGTATTTGCTGTCGGCCGCGGCGATGACCGGCTTGAGGTCCTCGAATTCCTGCATGAGCTCGAGTTCGCGGTCCTCGATGGCAGTGATGTCGGCCTCGGCCCGCTCGATCTCGTGTTTGAGCGCGGCGTATTCCTCGTTCTTGCGCGTCTCGAGCTGCTGCGTCTGGTATTTGGCGATCTGCGCACGCTTGCCGTCGGCCTCCACTTCGAGCCGCTTGCGTTCGACCTCGATTTGCGTGGCGCGCGACTTGTCCTCCTCCAAGGTGCGCTGCGCGGCGTCGAGTTCCTTCTGCAGGGCGGCCTTCTCACCGGGCACGGCGTTGATCTCATGGAGGAAAGTCTGCAGCCGCTGGTCGCGTTCCTGCAGGAGGAGGAGTTTCTCCAAAATTTCAACCATCGGGGATCTTCTAGGCTTTCCAATCCGGTCCGGCCAGCCAGAATTCGCCGCGCCCGCCCGAGGGCCCCATGTCGACGACTTCCGCCACGGTTGCTCCTGCCACGCCGCAGCGCGGCATGGGCGGTGTTTACCAGCCGCAGTTGGACGGACTCCGGGCCTTGGCCATCCTCGGCGTCCTCTTCCACCACTACGGGCTGCACATCCCGGAATTCTTCGAATACGGCCCGATCTCGGTGCGGCTTTTTTTCGCCCTGACCGGATATTTCATCACGCTCTGGTTGTGGAAGGCGGAGGATACCGCGCGGGCGGGCGGGGTCAGCGTGTGGCGCGCGTTGCCCGTCTTCCATGCGCGTCGCCTGCTGCGCATCGTGCCGCCGCTTTATTTGTCCCTCTTCATCGCCGCACTGCTGGGCCTCGGCGCGGTGAGCGAGAGCCTCGGATGGCATCTGTTCTTTCTTTCCAATTTCTACGTGGTGCAAACCGGTTACTGGCCGGAAGTGACCTCGCACCTTTGGTCGCTCTCCGTGCAGGAGCAGTTCTATCTGCTCTGGCCGGTGGTGATCCTGCTTACGCCGCGTCGCTGGTTCCTGCCCGTCCTGGCGGCCGCGGCGGTGGTGGCCTTCGCTTACCGTCTTGGCTGCGTGCTGGGTGATATCAATCCCGTCATCCGATGGACCATGGTCTTCGGTTCCCTCGACTCGTTCGCCACCGGCGCCTTCGTCGCCTGGCTCGGGCAGGGCCGGCTCGGCACGGTCATCATGACGGACCGCCAACGCTGGTCCTTCGGGATCTTCGCCTTTTTCTGTCTGCTCGTCGCCCGCTGGCTGCGCTATTTCCCGCAGACCGATCCGTGGATCGCCACGATCGAAATTTGGGAGGCTTTCTTTATCGGCTGGTTCATCGCCGCGACCGCGCAGGGATGGACAGGATGGTTCGGACGCTTCCTCTCGTGGGCTCCGCTCGTTTACATCGGTCAGATCAGCCTCGGCATTTACCTCTACCACATCCTCGTGCACATCCTGCTCGGGCCGTGGCTTGATCATGTGGGAATCACCCCAGCCGCGCACAACACCTTGCGCGTCTGGCTGCTGGCCGGACTCTCCATCGGCGCCGCCGCACTCTCGTGGCACCTGATGGAAAAACCTCTGTCCAAGTTCAAGCCGCGCGTCGCGAAGGCCGCGCGCCGTCAGTAATCCTCGGCCTCGACCTGCCGGAAGCGTCCATCATTGCGCCGCGACAGACTCTTCAACAGATCCTCTTCCTCCTTGCGCGCCTTGGTCGTGAGGAAGTGGATCACGTGGATCCGCGCCGGTTCCTCGAGATCTTTTTGCAGGTCCTTGACCATGCCGAGCAACTCGCGCTCCTCGATCTTGGAGCTTTCGAAACCGAACTCGCGGCTGGTTCCGACATTGCGGCTCATCTCGCCGTCGCTGATGAGAAAGATGGTTGAAGGCTTCATGGACAGCGCCTGCTTCAAGGCGGTGTCGGTGCGCGTTCCGCCGCCCTCATACAGCCCTGTGCCCATTTTCTGGTAGGTGTTCTTGTAGGACATGTTTTTGCCTTTTCCGCCGTTGACCCTGGCAATCCACTCGGCGGCTTTCTTTTTGTTCGATTCCGTGGCCGGTTGGGGATCCGGGAACATGGCAACGGAACCGCCTTCGTAGATAACCACGTTGAAAAGGGTGTTGATGCCGAGGCCCTCGATGAGCTTGGCCGCCTCGGCCTTGACCGCTTCGAATTTTCCGGGCTGGCGGTCGAACATGGTGTCCGAAACATCGACCACGATGATGACGCGCGTGGCCATGTCGGAGATCCCGAAGAAGCTCACCGCTGATCCGCGCCCCCCACCTCCGGTTCCGGTGCCGGCCCCGGCACCGGCCGCGGCAGCCAGACTGTCGAGCTGATCGGAAACGATGTCGCTCGGATCGATGCTGGCCACGGCGTCCAGCGGCATGGAGGGCAGGTCGGGCAGCGCGAATTCGGTCGGGCGGGCGGTGGACATTTTGTCCTGGAAGGTCGGCTTCGGCTTGAGCGCATCGAACTGGTCCATGTTCATGCGGTGCTGTCGCTCCTCGGCAGCGATGCGGATTTCTTTCTTCACCTCGAAAGTCGCCGGCGTGGGCAGAAGGTAGCGCGCCACGATCCAGATGCCGGCGAGAATGGCGCCGATGAAATGGACCGCGATGCTGGCCACGATGACGGAAATGATGATTTTCCGCCGGCGCAGCCTGGCTGCTTGCTGGGGATCGAGCACCGCGCGGGTCATGGCTCTACATTTCCTCCTCGGAGCTGTCGGAGAAAGTCACTCCGGTGATATCGGCGCGGGCGCAGGCGTTGAGCACGTCGACGATGCGCTGGTGGTTGGTGCCGTCCGCCGCATCGAGGGTGACCAAGGCCTCGCTTTTGTTGGCGTCGGATGACTCCTTGAAGCGTTTCAACGTGGCGACGAGTTCCCCCAGATCGCTGTCGGCCGGCGCGCCGAGCACGGAGTCGTTGAGCACGATGCTTCCGTCGTTCTCGATGCGGATGCGCTGTTCGTCGGGCAGTTCGACGGCCTCTTCCGCGGAAACCGTCCCGGGCAGCCCGAGGCTGATGTCGCTCTCCTGTTTGATCGGTTTGGCCGTGACCATGAAAAAGACAAGCAGCAAGAAGACCATGTCGATCATCGGCCCCATCTGCATTTCGACGAGCTGCTGGTCGCGGCGGCGGATCTTCATGGGTCAGGATTGGTAGCTCCCGAAAATGACGTCCAGCGCCCCGGCGTCGGCGGCCATCTTCATGACCTCTTTGATTTTTTTGCCCGGCGTGTTTTTGTCCGCACGGATGTAGAGGCGCAGCGGCGGGTAGTTTTCGAAACGCTTCTTGAGGTGATCGGCCAGCGCTTTCTTGTCGGCCGGTGTTTGTCCGATGAAATAGCGGCCCTGCCCGTCGATGCTGATCACATCGCGGTTGCTCACCTCGGGCGGGATGATGGCGTTGCTCGCCACCGGCAGCTTGATCTCCTGCTTGATCTGCTCCTTGGAGATCTTCGTTGTCACCATGAAGAAGATGAGAAGGAGGAAGGTCATGTCGATCATCGGCGCGAGCTGGAAGCCCACGTTCTCCTCGGCGCGGCGGATGATTTTCATGACGGCGGACGGCGGCTCCTATTCGGCGGCTTCGGGCGGGAGCTCCTCGTGCGGATGCGTGGCGCTCTCCAGCTTCAGTTCGCCCGAGAGGATATCGATCATGAAAGTGACCTGCTTCTGGATGTTCCCGATGGCCACCTGCAGAAGGTTGCGGAAGTAGAAATAGAGGAACATGGCGGGGATGCCGACGATGAGTCCGCCCGCGGTGGTCAACATGGCCTGACCGATACCGCCGGCCAGATCCTGCGGTTCGCTGCGTCCGGCCGCAAGCTGGTCGAAGCTCTGGATCATGCCGGTGACTGTGCCGAGCAACCCGAGCATCGGCGCGATGGTGGCGAAGATGTTGAGGTAATTGATCCAAATCATAAGCCGCGTTTCCTCCTGCACGAGGGTTTCGCCGGCGGCTTGCTCCATGGAAACCTTGTTGGCCAGATCGCGCTCGAAGTTCACCTTGAGCAGGGCGGACGACATGGTGTTGGCGAAAACGTTCGGCGAAGCCTGGCACAACTCGTAGGCCGCGTTGGCATCGTGGCGTTGCATGGCATGGGAAACGCCGTCGACCAACGCCTGCGGCATCATTTTCTTCTGGTTGATCTGCAGGAAACAGTAGACGCCCACGGCGATGGTGCCGACCGAGCAAAGCAGGATGGGCCACATGAGCGGCCCGCCGTCGTTGAAAAGATCGAGGAGGCTTTTCTCCACGGCGGGAGGCGGCCCGGGCGGTGGTGCGTCGGGTGATTCCTCCTGCGCCCAGACGGAGCCGAGGGCCGTGAGGACCAGGACCGCGGGCAGGAGCAGGCGGATGTAGTTGCGTGGGTTTTTTGCGTTCATGATTCGGGCTTTTCTTTCTGCAAGGCCTCGCGGGCCGGGGTTGCGTAGCGCGTTTCGGGATACAAGGAGGTGATGTCGGTGGCAACCTCGCGCGCCGCCTCGGTTTGGCCGGCAAGCGAATACGCCTCGTGGGCCAGCCACAACCCTTTGGCGGACTGCTCCTGCGCGGTGCCGTAAAAAAGAAACGGATAGAGCGCGAGGTCCAGCGCTTCGTTGAACAGTTTGTCCCGTTCGGCCCGCACCGGCGGATCCTCCTGCCAGCGGGGGTTGTCTTCGAGCAAAGTGCGCAGCGCGGCGAGACGCGTCTCGGCCAGCAGCAACTTGGTGTCGAGCAGCAACCCCGGGTCCTCCGCTTCGAGGGCCAAGGCCTCCGCTTCCTGCGAGGCTTCGTCGATTTGTCCCAAGGCGAGCATCGCCTTGAGACGCCCGCGCATGGCGGCTTCGCGGTCCGACGCATCCCACGCCTCGGCCTCGATCCGCTGGAAGAGGACGAACGCCTCGTTGTGGCGGTTGGGGTCCGGCGAGAGCAGGAGAATGTCCCCGTAGACCATGCCGGCCTTGGCGGCGGGAGATTCGGGCACGGACAGGAACGGCTCCATCCTCTGCCAAAGAACGCGGGCAAACGCCATCCGCCCAATGACTGGATCCTTGACCAGAGCCTCCAGATCGGCGTCCGGACCGAAGACAATCCTCTCCACATCGGCGCGATTGATCGAAACCGTGGCCGCCGGTTGACCGGGCACGGGCGGCGGGATGCGCAGACGGAAAACATTTTCGTCCGCCCCGACGACTTTGCCGGGACGCGTCGTGCCATCGGCCAATTCGATGGCATCCTGCGCGACGGCGACCGCCGGCAGGGCCGCGGCGATGAGCAGTCGGATCATTGCAGCGATCATGAGGACACCTCCCCGCCGGCCGGAAATTTTTTCAGCTTTTCACGGGCCTGCTCCGCTTCCGGCAACGAGGCGAGATCCTCGCTGTTGGCCAATTCCTCGTAAGTCTTGCGGGCCGCCTCGAGATCGTCGATCTGCTCGAAGGCTTCGCCGCTGCGCAGGTAGGCTTTGGCCACCGCCTCGCGCCATTTGCCGTAGAGGATGTAGATCCGTTGGTAGTAGGGAATGGCTTTCTGCGGTTGGTTGCGCTGCATCTCCAGCTCGCCGAGGGCCAGCAAGGCTTGGGCCTTGAGCTTTCCCGAAACATTCTCCGCCGCGAGCAGGCGGGTGTAGGAATCGGCCGCTTCGTCGAGTCGCCCCTCGCCGACCTCCAGCTCGGCCCGGGTCATGAGCACGTCGCCCATGAGCGGCGACCATGGCGTGTCTCTCTCGATGCGAGCGTAGTAATCGAGCGCGGTCTGGGTGTCGTTCTGCTCGAGGGCGAGTTTGGCCAGCGCACCGAGGGCTGCGTCCTTCTGGGCGGCGCGCGGATGCCATTTGAGCAGGTCTTGGTAAAGTCCCGCTGCCATTTCCCTGCGACGCGCAGCCTCGGCGGGATCGCTCTCCTCCCCAGCTGCCATCATCTGCGCCCCGGCGACATCGCCCAAAATCATGGAACTGGTCACGGACGGCTCGACGAGCACCGAAGCCTCGCGGAGCAGAGCTTGGGAAAGCCCGGGGTCGGACTTTTTCACGGCTTGGGCCAATGCCCAGATGGTGCGCACCGTGAGCACTTCCTGCTGCGCGGCCTCGGCTTCGGCCCGCATGGCGCGCAGGTCGGCGAGGTAATCGAGTTTTTCGGACTCGCCCTGATAAAGACGACCCAACCCGAGAAAAAGATCTTCCACGGCGTAAGCTTGAGGATCGTTGCCGAACTTTCTGATCGCCGCGCGGTATTCTTCTTTGGCTTTGTCAATTTGGTCTTCTTGGCGCCAAGCGGTGCCGATCTGGTAAAGGGCTTCCGCAGCCCGGGGACTGTTCGGGTATCGATCGAGAAATTGGCGCATGAGATCGCGCAGACCTTCGTAGTCCTCCTCGAGCTTCAAGACCTTGGCCAATTTGAATTGGGCCTCTTCGTGGAAGCGTCCGGCGTCATCGGGCACGCTGCGGTAGATTTCCTTGCCTTCGTCGGACTTGGCCTGCGCAAGGAGAGCGTCGCCCAGGAGGATCCGCGCCTCCGCGTTCTCCTCGCCGTCCGGGTATTCGTCCAAATACGCCGCAAGTTCCTTTTCCGCGGTTTCGTATTCCCGCATGGACTGGGCGCAATAGGCATGGCGGAAGGCCGCCGGACCGTGCAGAACGCCCTTGGGAAATTTCCCGGGAATCGCCGCAAGCACTTCGCGTGCCTCGGGAAATTTCTTGGCGAAGGCCAATGCCGAGCCCTGCCAATAGGCAGCGGGTTCGCCGAGTTCATGGTCCGGATACTTTTCGGCGAATCCGGCGAACAACTCCGCCGCCTCCTCGTTGCGCTCGGCGAGCAACAAGGTGAAGCCCTTCATGAAGAAAGCACGCGGCGCCTGGTCGGACTTGGGAAACTTGTCGACCACCTCGCCGAATGTGGCCAGAGCCGCATCGTAGTTTTCCCCTTTCTGCTCCGCCATGCCCTGCAAGTAGAGAACAAGCGGAAGCTGCTCCGATTTGGGGAAGCGCTCGCGGAAAATCTTCGCCGTCTCCACCGCCTTGTCATAGCGCTCGATGGCCATCCAACTTTGCAAAGTGGTGAGCGAGGCCTGCTCGACCACGGGATCGGGCTCCATCTCGCGCAACATGTCATCGAGCAAAAGCGCACATTCCCGGAAGCGATCCTGCTGATGGAACGCACTGGCCAAGCGGAAGCGCACGGAGGCGTCGAACGAGGCGAGTTTGCCGAGATTTTCCAATTCCGCCTCCGTCTCGCGGGCAATTTGACGCGCTTGGGCACGTTCGAAAATATCCGCGCTCGGCGCCGCCTCGAGCGCGGCCAACTCCTCCTTGGTCTCGGCCAACCGCTGTTGCTGGCGCGCCGTCAGCCTCTCGCGCGGCCAGATGGCCTGAAAGGCTCGCACGGCCTCGCGCGGCTTTCCTTCCTCGAGCAACTTCTCGCCGAGGGCCAGGGCGAGAGTCTGGAATGTGGCGATCTGCGTGATGCGGTCCTGCCTCGGAGCTTCCGCCGCGAGCAGTTCCAGAGCGGCATCGTCCTGACCCGACTCGATCAGGCTGTGCAGTTCGAGCACCGCGGCACGGCCGCGGTGGGGGCTCTCCTTGTCCGTGCGGATCTTTTTCAACGTCCCTGCCGCTTCCTCCTTTTTGCCTTTGGCCAAGAGAGCCGTCGCGGCAATCAACGCGGCATCCTGACGCCGCCTGGACTTGGGGAATTGGCTGATAAATTCCTCCAGCGCCTCGTTTGCTTTGTCGTGATTACCCATCTGCATCAGCGCCACCCCGCGCCAGAAGGCCAGATTCTCCTGCTTGTCCGCCGTGATGTCCTTGAGCTGTTGCGCCTCCTCGATTGCCTCAACCGCGGCGTCGAATTTCTGGGTCTGCATCAAGGCCGCCGAGAGGTTGTAACGCACATGCGGCAAGTCCGGCGCCGCTTCCTGCGAGCTTCCGAAATCACGGAGAAACCCTTCATACCCCGCGACCGCCTCGGCGTAGCGCTTCTCGTTGTAGGCCTTGTCCGCCTTGATGATCACATCGCGCGCCGTGCCCGCTTCGGGTGCCGCGCTGTCGTCTTGGGCCCGCAACCGCCCGCCGGATCCCAGCAGGACCGCCGCCGCCAAAGCCAAAGCCAAACTTTTGCTCGCGAGCCTCACCCGCCGAAAATGCCCCCGCCTCGCATCATGGCGCGAGGCCAAAATTGCGTTTCCGACGGCCCTCCCGGTGGCAAGATGGCGGGGATGTCTGCCGCTATCCCGCTCGAGACCATGCTCTTGGCTTGGATCCGGCAACCCGACTCGCGTTGCCTCGAGGAAGTCCTGCCGGAACTGCACCGTTTCCACTTCGAACACAACTTACCTTACCGCGCTTTTTGCCAAAGTCTCGGGGTGCGGCAAGAGGTCATGGATTGGCGGCAAATTCCCTGCGTTCCGCAGGATGCCTTCAAGCAAGCCGACCTGCGAAGCTTTCCCGCCGCGGAGACAAGAAAGACCTTCCGCACCAGCGGCACGACGGGCGAAGGATTCGGGCAGCACCATTTCCAAACGTTGGAAGTCTACGAGACTGCAGTGCGGGAAGGCTGGCGTCTGGCCGGGTTGCCCGCCGGGCCGTTTTTGGTCATCGCTCCGCATCCCGACGAAGCGCCGCATTCGTCGCTCAGCCACATGCTCGGCACACTCGCCCGGCGCGAGGATTTCATCGCGGAAGGCGGAAAGATCGATCTCTCCCGGTTGCGGGCCGTGCAAGAACCGGTCTGCATTCTCGGCACGGCCCTCGGCTTCCTCAACTTGTGCGAACAGCTCGGCAGCGAACGTCTCCATCTCCCCTCCGGCTCGACCGCCATGGAAACGGGCGGCTACAAGGGCAGCGGGCGGGACGTATCGCGGGCGGAACTTTACCGTATGATTTCGGACAAGCTCGGCATCGCACCGCAGGATATTTTCAACGAATACGGCATGACCGAGCTCAGCTCCCAGTTCTACGCACGCGGACCGCAGGGTCTGCACCATGGACCTCCCTGGGCTCGCGCCATGGTGTGCGATCCGGTCACCTTGCAGGAGGTTGATGAGGGCGAGACCGGTATTCTGCTCATCTACGATGCGGCCAACGTCGGCTCGGTGGTCGGTATCCGCACGCAGGACCTCGCGATCAAGCGCGGCGCGGCCTTCGAATTGCTCGGACGCGATCCCGCTGCGCTGCCGCGCGGATGTTCGCGGGCCGCGGACGAATGGATGAACCGATGAATACCGCCGACCGAGCACGGGCCATCGCGGAGGCTGCGCAACCATTCCACGCGCTGCTCGGCCCGACGTCCGTCACGGACCTTCTTGCGTGGGTCGAAGCCGAGCTCGGTTCGGACGAAGCTCTCGATCGCTGGGTCGCGCACGGCTCGACCCGCACCAAGGCGCTCGCGCCTCGCGTCATCCTGCACGTGGTCAGCGGGAACACGCCGCACGCCGCGCTGCAAAGTCTCATCGGGGGACTGCTCCTCGGCAGCCACAACTTGGTCAAACTTCCGCAAACCGGGATCGTCGAAGCGGATGAATTCATCGCGCGG
This sequence comes from uncultured Chthoniobacter sp., assembly GCA_964418615.1. Classification (GTDB taxonomy): domain Bacteria; phylum Verrucomicrobiota; class Verrucomicrobiia; order Chthoniobacterales; family JACTMZ01; genus JACTMZ01. The sequence continues at coordinate 9,944 of CAYQMP010000033.1, forward strand.
CTTCCGGATCCGCTGCGCTCCATGGCAGAGACGTCTCTCGAGTTGCCCGAGGCATGGCTAACCGCGGCCGATGCGGTGATCGCCTATGGTTCCGACCAAACGGTCGCCACACTGCGCGCCCGGACACCGAGCGGGAAAATTTTCATCGGCCATGGTCACAAAGCGAGTCTCGGCATCGTCTGGGAAGATGCGGACTTTGCCTCCTGCCAAGGTGCGGCACGCGATGCTTCGCTCTTCGACCAACAGGGATGCCTCTCGCCACAGGTTTTTTATGTGCGCGAGACACGGGCAGGATTTGCGCGGGCCTACGCCGAAAAATTGGCCTCGGCCATGGA
>CAYQMP010000034.1:0-3761 GCA_964418615.1 uncultured Chthoniobacter sp.
GCTTGATTGCGTCGCTGCACGGTGGTGGTAGCCGTTGTGTCGACTGCCGCGGCATTGACGAACGGAGCCTCGACGTAGGCGCGGACGACTTCGCTGCCGCTGGCATTGGCCAAGCTGACGCGGGTATTGGCCTCGACGACCTCGGTGGTCAGGCCCTCATGGCCACGGAGCATGAGATCGAGCAGATTCGGTGAAAGGCCGAAGCGGATGTAGAGTTTGTCCACCGTGCTCAGCGTGTAAGCCGCGGCAAGTTCGCCCACGGTGGCCGAGTCCATGGTGATCTCTTTGGTCACGCCGCCGCGGGAGAAGACCCAACCGGTTTTGCCGTCGGCCGGGGAGACACTGTATGCGCCGTTGACACCGTCGCTGTTGCCGGTTGCTCCGGTCATGGCATACCAATCCTTGAAACCGCTGGTGCGGAAGGCGGTATCGTTGGTCTCTCCCTCGTCTTCGCTGTCCGTGTTGCTGTAGGAGGCAAAGTTGCCGGCGACCTGCCAGATCTTGCCGGTGCCATCACGCATCCAGGCAGCGGTCATGCGTCCGCCCTTGGCTTCGAACACCGCGAAGACCTTGCTGTTGAAGAGGAGGTATTCGTTTTGTCCGTCCAGATCGACATCGACGGCCTCGGTGCCGAGGGTCGTGTTGGTTGCAGTGGAGTTCCACTGCTGCACGCGCTCGTAGACCTTGGCGAAACGGGTCTGGGCCTGCGTGTTGCGGGCGAAGTCGGCCAAGGTCTCGGTGTCGTTGGCCGGATAGATGTAGTCGCCCGTGCTGAATTTGCGCAGGTCGGTCGCCGCGGACGGGAAGTGGAAGGCGGTCTGGAACATGGCGCCGCCGATGACCGCGCGGGCCACTTTCTGCAAATTGGCCGCACTGACCGAACTGACCGCGTCCCACGCAGCGTCGGAGTGACCCGACACGCCGACGCGGCCGAAGGTCGAGGTGGAACCGAAGCTCTCACTGCTCAGCTTGTCGAACCAGTTGTCGTAGTTCTCGCGCGTGGCCCAGTCGACCCAGTCCTTGGCGGTTTGCTCGAGAATCTGGTCCGTGCCGCGCGGTTCGGCGCCCCATGTGGTGTAGGTGTTGCTGTCCTGCCCGATGTAATCGATCTGGTTGTCGGCGATTTGCTGGGCGGTGACCACGCGGATCCACGGGCGGCTGCCCAGCCACCGGACGTTGGCATCGTAGTTGTCGGCCCTGGCGAGGTTCCCGAAGTCGCCCAGATCGGTCCAGAGCACGACGGCTTGGTCTTGGACCGCGCTGCGAGCGCGGCGGGAGAGGAGTTGGCGGACCGGCATGGCGGACCCCTCATCGCGCGTCTGATTGAGGTATTCGCTGGTCACGTCGTTGATGGGGAAAATCTTCACGCCGTTGACCTCGTTGATGCGGTAACCCGCGGTGCCGAGGGCGGCGCTGCGGCCGAACCACTTGAGGAAGTGGCGCATCTGGTCGGCGAACACGTAGCTGTAGCCCATGTTCTTGATGATGGTGAGCGACTGGTCGTCGAGCACGCGCTCGGGTGCCCAGAAGATGTCGGAGGAAACCGAGCCATAGATGCCGGTGAGGAATTCGTCGGCCAGCTGCTTGTTGGCCAAGTTGAAGTCGGGCTGGAAATATTTCGGCACGTGGTCGGCGAAGGTGGAACCGATGAGGTCGATCTTGCCGTTGGCGACCATTCCGGCGATGCGCTGGTTGAGAGCCGGACCGTCGTTCGGGGCCCCGGATGCCGGGTTGACCGCCCATTGCAAGGCGGAGGCAAGCGTCGGAGTGATATGGAGGGTCAGAGGCACGTTGTGATCCTCGTGGCTCTGGATGAGACGGTGGTAGCCGACGGCACCGTCACCGGAAACGCTGTGGATGAGGTCCTGCGTGACCTTGGCCGGCTGGATGGCTTGGTTGCCGTGCGAGAGGAGCACAACCTTGGCGCTCTTGTTCCGGTCGTTGGAACCGCTGCGTCCGAAGTAGCCGCTCAGCTTGCCGTTGAGGATGATGTTGTCTTGGTCGCGCCACCAATCGGAGGCGAGGTAGTCGTCGTAGATGGTGTCGCGGATGTCATTGCGGCCGGCGATATCGCCCGTTCCACCCGACTGGGTGTTGGGCTTGGTGGTGAACACCTGGAAGTTGAGCGTGTTGGGATCGCCGAGCCAACCGGCATCCTTGAGGTGGCGACGCTCGATGGCAATTTCGACGGCATCGTAGACGGAGGACCAGGCGATTTCATTCTGGCCGCCAAAGCCGCGGGCCTCGACGCCGCCTTCGGCGACGGGGTTTTGGAATTTGGTGGTCGTGTTGAGGGCCGGATTGCGGTCGACGAAGATGCTGCCGAAATTCTGCGCATAGGCGGCGACGACCACTTCCCACTTCATGTCGCTGGTGATCTCGATTTCGTTGGGCATGGCGGCTTCGCCGGCGCCAGGATTGCCGCTGTCGATCACGACGTAGGCGTCCACCTCGCCCTCCTCCGCGAAGGCGGCGAGATCGAGGAAGTCGATGCGGAAGTAAACGCGACCGTCGCCACCCGCTTCGGTGTCTCCACCGTCGCGGAATGAGAAGGCCACGATGTCGCGCGAATTGTCGGTGTCGTTCCACGAGCGGTAGACATCGGCGCCGCCGTTGCTGTTGCCCTCGTTGTATTCGTCGAGCACGAGCAGATCCGTGTGGTTCCACTGGGTGAAGGTGCCGATCTGGATGGTGCCCTCGCCCTCGCCGCCTCCGACGACATCCTGCTGCGTGGGATGGGTGCCGGAGGACTGCTCTTGCGCGTTGGTGAAGCCGTCGCCGTCCGGATCACCGTCGGCGCCATTGTTCGGATCACCGGCGCCGCCGGTGCGCATGCTTGTGGTTCCATTGTCGAGCGGGTCCAATCCGTATTGGGCCTCCCAACCATCGACCAGTCCGTCACCGTCGGTGTCATCGTTGAGCGGATCGGTCTCGGACCACTGCTCACCGCTGTCGTAAAAGCGGTTGTTGTTGGCATCGCCGTCGATGCGACCGTTGAAGTTTCTGTCTTCGCCGAAGCCGTCACTCAAGCCGTCCTCGTCGGAATCCGCCTTGGTCGGGCTGGTTTCGGTCCAAGTTTCGAAGCTGTCGATGACATTGTTCGGCCAGTCGCCGGAATTGGGGCGATGGGTGGCGAACGCCTCGCGGCCGGCATCAAGCGGTAGAGCTTTACCGTCGCCGTCGGTCCAACCATTGCGGTTGGCATCCTCGACTCCGTCGGGAATTCCATCGTTGTCGGTATCGGCCTTGGTGGGATCGGTCACGCTGCCCGCGGCTTGGCGGGTGCGGTCGTCGCCTTGGCTTTGCGAGCCCACGCCAGGGACGAAACCGAAGTGCTCAACCACGGCGTAAAGCGGCGGATCGAGGTCGCCGATGAAATTCGGGATCCCGTCTTCGTTCGTATCGGCGGCCGGCGAGGACGAGTTGCGCCATCCAACCTCAAGGGCGTCGGGCAATCCGTCACCGTCGGTGTCGGGGCTGTTGGGCAGCGTGCGGCCGGAGGCATACCAGACGTGGACGTCGCCATTGGACCATGTCTCGGCTTGGGTTTCGGGAAGATCCTGCTTGTTGGTCTCGGTGAGATCAATCAGGCCGTCAAGGTCATCGTCGTTCCTCGGGTCATCGTCAGTGCCCGTGATCTGCCGCAGAATGACCCGGGCATTGCGAACGGTGGAAGTCGACTGGCCGTTGAGCGTGGCCGTGGCGGTGAGCAGGTAATTGCCCGGGGCGCTGATACGCCAAGTGTGGTCCCAGGTTTTGAC
>CAYQMP010000034.1:3861-9942 GCA_964418615.1 uncultured Chthoniobacter sp.
CTGTCGGTGAAGGGCTCTTCAAAAATCGTGATGGACGGGCTGCCGGACAGGACCAGGTCGTCCACCGCGGCGCTGGTTTCCACGCGAACGACGTAGTCCAAAGTGTCCGGCCCGGGTCCGTCGGGCAGGATGATTTCGGTCGGGCGGCCGTCGGAACCGAACTCGGAGGGACGGGTGATGCGGACGAAAGGTTTGGTGCTCGGGTTGGCTTTGACCAGGCGGACGGCTTCGAGCTGCCGGTTGTCGGGGAAGGTGTAGGTGACGGTGAGGGTGTGCAGGAAGTCCGGAACGTCGTTGTAGAGGTTGGGCAGCGGGATGGCCAACTCGTGGAAGGTGTCGTTGACGTTGTAGTTGATGGTGAAGTTGTCGCGGCTTTGGTCGACGGCATCGCGATTGGTGCCGCTCTCCGTGCTGGCGATGGAGAGGGTGAAGCGGTCGATGAGGGACTGGGTGTCGGTGCCGTCGGCCAGCGCCTTGGTGAAGTAGACCTTCATCGTGTAATTGTCATCGACGGCATCGCCGTCGCGCTGCGGCCAGGCGATGTTGACGCGCTGGTCGGGTCCGCGGGTCTCGACGCTGCGGACAACCTCGGTGACATGCGCCGCGGCGGCGTCGAGATCGATGTCGCGGGTCGAGGATGCCTCGTGCAGCCGGATGGTGATGGCGGCGGTTCCGGACGACGGGATGTTGTTGTAGCGGAAACGCCACTCCTTCTTACCCGGAAGATTGACCGAGGTGACATTGGTCGCTTGGCCCCAGGACCGGGACAAATCGGTGTCATAAACAGTGTTGCCGTTCACGTCGGTGAATTCCTCACCCTCGTCGCGATCACCGTTCTGGTTGGCATCGACGAAGGGCTCGAAGCCGGCGCCGTTGCCATTGAGAATGCCGGTGACCGAGTCGTCGTTGCCGCTGTCGCTGTCGGCAATATGGAACCAGACATCCTCCACGGTTAGGTCGGTGTGCACGACCAGCTCGTAACTGGATCCGCCGACGGTGTCGCCGTTGGCCGACGGGAAGAGCACTTCGCCGGTCGGTGTCTCGGCGTCGTAGTAGAAGACCTGGGTGAAAGTCTGGTAGAGCGGCGCGGAAGTATCGGCGTTGCGGTTGAGGTGGGCGCGGGCGCGGATGACATGGAATCCCTCGCTCAGGCCGGTTTGTGTGGCCCAGGGCCAGTTTTCGTAGGGCTGACCCAGCGTGGGCTGGCGCGCGTAGTCGTTGTGCGGGAAGAACTCCACGCTGGCGGGATCGAAATTCTCCACGCGGAAGGTGGTGAGCATTTTCTTTTTGTAGTCGACTTCGGCCGGCCCGCTCGGCCACCAGGACGAGGCATCGGTTTTGTAGAAGCCGATCTTGTAAATGAAGGTCGCGCCGGCCGCGGGCTTGGGGATGCTGGCCGAGGCCCACCAGTCGTCGGGCGTCTGGTTGTGCTGGAATCCGAGTTCAGCCACGCGCGTGGTGCCACGGCCGATCCCACCCGCGCCCTCGGGGAAGCTGCCATCGACCGTGTAGTAGACGAATGCCTTGAAGCCGCCACCGACCGAGTTGCTCTTGGCCCAGATGACGATGTTGTCCGCGCTTTCGACAAGCTGAGGTCCACCGACACCGTCGGTTCCTTCGGGGCCGCCGACGGTGCCCGCGGGATCGTGATAGACCCACTCGGCGACGTTGCCGGAGTAGGTGTTGTAGTTGTTCGCGGTGGCCGGGCCTTGGTAGCCGGGGGAGTTATCGATCCCGCCCCCGATGGTTTTGACATACGTTTCGGCCCCGGGGGAGCCGGTCTGATTGCGGTCCACGATGCGGGCGGCAAACTTTTCCGGGTGTTGGCGTTCGAGGAAAAGCGGTTGCTCATACCCCATCCAGACATCGCTGTAGATGCCGGGGGGATAGTCGCGCTTGCCGGGATCCGTGTTGGGAGCACCGTTGAGGTCCACACCACCGTCGAGCTTCAGCAGGATATTCTCCGCGGAGCCGTCGGCGCGCGCGATGATGGTAAAATCGCCGTTTTTCACCACGGGGATGGTGGTCTGATAGGTGTAGTCGGGAGGGGTGACGCCGTCGGGATACCCGCGGTTGGCCAGTCCGTAGGGATTGAATCCCGTGTCACCGTCCGGACCATCGCGGCGGGTCACGGTGATACGCGGAACTTCTTCGCCGTTTTGATAGAGGGTGATGGCGGCATTGGGCCAGAGGGTAGAAAGCTCGGGAGTGCGCCAGCCGAAGACGTAATACCCGCCGGGTGGAACAACGACACCGCCGAGTTCCCCGGCATACTTGTAGAACCCGCCCATGAAGGAACCGTCCGGGCCCTCCGCGTATTGGTAAAGGTAGGCGTCGGAGGGGAAGCTGGTGACAATCGGTCGGGCCTGACCTTGCGCGGTGTTGTCGTTGAACATCGCAACCATGGTGATTTCCTCGGAGGCGGTGCCGCTGCGCGGGCTGCCGAACTTGTCCGTGTTGTCGCGGCGCTCGTAAGCCATGTAGTCGCCATCGGACCAGCGCCCTTCCTGCAAGCCGCGGGCGAAGTCGTTGTGGAGCTTGAGGATGTTGGGGATGCGGGGATCGCCAAATTGGCCGAGGAACTGCGTGTTGGCGTGCCGCGGGAAAGCACCGCCGGATTCGCCGAGGGTGCCTGCTTTGTAGTAGCCGTCGGAATAGATGAGGCCCATGCCCTCACGGAACATGTAGTGGGCGTGTTGGAATTCTTTCTGCGCGGCGTAGTCGTTGTCGTGGCTGTTGGCGTGGGTCACGCCCACGCTGGTCGAGAATCCACCCGCGCCGGGCGAGTCAAGACCGGCCAAGGTTCCCCAGGGATTGCCGAGGTTGCCATTGAGGGTGGAGCGGAGGTCATTGTCGACCAGACGCATGCCGGCATCGATATAGCCGCCGTAGCCAGGGGGCTGCCCGAGGTGCTCACCGAAGACCAAAGCATCGTCGCGGCCCTTCTTTTCGCTGAAAACGGAATCACGGTGGTTCGCGTCGCTGAAACCGCGGGAGATGTTGAACTGGCGTTGCACGGCGCCGAGGTAGCCGGCATCGCTGGTGTCCTTGTCGTCACCCGACATCTGGCCGAAGAAGTAGTCGGGCACGTGTTTGACCGCATCGAGACGCAGGCCGTCGGCTTTGGTGCGGTCCATTTTCCAGCGCACGGCGCGGATGAGATAGGCGCCAACGTCTTCAACGTAAGCACCGCGATTGGCGACGATGTAGGCCTTGGCATGGGCGCGCAATTGCTCGTCGGATGCCCCCGACCCAAGCTCGGCCCGGGCTTGGTCGATCAACCAGCCGAAGTAGACGCGGTTGCCATCCTTGTCGTGGTCGTATTGCTCGGGGCGGTTGAGGTCGCGGACGAAGGAGTATTTCGGATGGGTCTCGCCCTCGCTCCGGCCGAAGTTGGCGTTGGGCGTTTCGTGCGCGATGTCGATGAGGTCGGAAAGGCCGAGGTTCTGCACCTGCCACGCATCGTTCCAATCCCGCGTGTTGTCCCACTTGCGGTAAAAGCCGTCCTCGGTTTTGCGCAGGTGGAAGTCCTCCGGCACCATGCCCGGATAAAGCTCGGCTTCGTCCTCGCCGCCGGTCGGCGTGGTTTCATTGAAGCCCGGGATGTCGAAGGCCCGGTGGTTCATGATGTTGTCGAAATAGACGCGGATGCCGAAGCGGTGCGCCATTTCCATCATGTATTGCAGGTCGGCTTCGGTGCCGTAGCGGGTGCGGACCGTGCTGCGCTGGTCTTTTTGCCCGAGGTCGAACGGATCCCACATGTCGTAGCCGACGGAGAGTCCACCGGAGCCTTTGGTCGGAGGCGGCAACCAGAGCGAGCCGTAGCCCGCCTCGGCCAGCTCGGGCATCTTGCGGGCGATCTCGGCGTAGGAAACGTTGAAGAGCTGGAGCAACCCCTCGGCACGCGCGGACGGGGGCTGGCCCCCCAAAAGGAGGAGACAGCCGACCAAGGCGACAGGGAACCGCCGCCAAAATGCCGGGGCGAACTTCATCTGGGGACGCCTTAAGGTCCCAGATTTTGTTCTGTTGTCAAGGTAAGTTGCCATCGATTTACAGAGTAAACATGGCACACCCAGAGCCTTGTTTTCTCTGTTAATTTAGACAGTCGTTTGACTGATGCGTTCAAGCATGCTCAACAGAAAAAGTGGACGCGGGGGGTCGGCAGAGCGGGATTGGCTTTCCGCCGGGAGTGCCTTGAGGAAAAATCCGGTCCTTATGGCATGGGAACACCGCACCGAACCGCTCGCACCCAAGCGCGTTTTCGCGGGCCGTTTGCTGCGGCAATTTTTGCTCGTCGGCGCCCTTGTGGCGGTCACCTTGACCATCGGCACCCTCGGCTTCATGGCCGTCTCGCGCGGCAATGAGAATCTCGGTCTGGTCGACTCGTTCCTCGAAGCGAGCATGCTTCTCAGCGGGGCCGGACCGCTTTACACCGAGCGGACTTCGACCGATGCGCTGAAAATTTTCTCCTCGCTCTACTCCCTTTTCAGCACCTTGGTCATTGTTTCGAGCGTGGGTATTCTGGCCGCGCCCATCGTGCACCGCGCGGTGCATCGGCTGCATCTCGAGCGCGGGCGGGGGTAGGAATAAAGACGCTTCGGCTTGCGGACTTTTATTCAGGGGTGGATCGCGATGTCCCCATCGCGATAACCGGAGTGGAATATCGCGCCGGGACAGCGCGATCCACCTTTTGCACGCGAGCGGCGGCCCTCCAAGGTCACTTCACCCCGAGCGCCGCGCCGAGGCGACGGCAGACGACGTCGAGCGACTTCACGCGGGCATACCATTTGTAGTTCGCCGGGATGACCTGCCACGGGGCGAACTCGGGCGAGGTTTTGGCGAACATTTCTTCGGCGGCCTTGAGGTAGGAATTCCACTTGTTGCGGTTGCGCCAGTCCTCATCGGTGATTTTCCAGTTTTTCATCGGATCGGCGGCGCGCTTTTTGAACCGCGCCATCTGCTCCTGCTTGGTGATCTGCAGCCAGAGCTTGATGAAAATGGCCCCGTCGTCGTGCAGCAGGCGCTCGAATTCGTTGATCTCGCGGAAGGCGCGTTTCCACTCGACCTTGGAGCAAAATCCCTCGATGCGTTCCACGAGGACGCGCCCATACCACGAGCGGTCGAAGATGGCGATTTCACCGCGACGCGGGAGCTTGTTCCAAAAACGCCAGAGGTAATGGTGGGCGTATTCCTCGTCGGTCGGTTTGATCGTGGAATAAACGCGCATGTGGCGCGGGTCGAGCCGCTCGACGAGGCGCTTGATCATGCCGCCTTTACCGGCCGCATCGGGGCCCTCGACAACGATGATGACACTGCGCTTGGAGTCTTTGAGAGCGTGCTGCAACTCGAGCAGGCGCAGGTGGCCGTCCCGGATTTTCTGCCGGTATTTCTCCGGCGTGTGGGACTTCGATTGGTCGAGATCGGCGAGGCGGACGGCTTTGGCGGCGGAGGCGACGGGCATGGTTTTGTTTTAACGTGTCAGCAGTTACGGGGCCAGATCCGCGGATGAGAAAAGAAAAACCCCGCGGGCCGAGCGGCGCCGCGGGGTCTCGAGGAGGAAAGCAGATCAGGCGTAGGAAGCCTGCGCGCCCTTGAGGTTGCGCTTCTTGATCCAGGGCATGAGTCCGCGGAGACGGGTCCCGGTTTTCTCGATGCCGTGCTTCTCGCCCTTTTTGAGCAGCGCATTGTATTTTTTGCGGCCTTTGCGGTCCTCGGCGATCCACTCGCGGGCGAACTTGCCGGATTGGATGTCCTTGAGGACGCCTTTCATGCGCTTCTTGGTGCCGGCGTCGATGATCTTGGGACCGACGAGGACGTCACCCCACTTGGCGGTGTCGGAAATGCTGAAACGCATGCCCGCGATGCCGGCTTCATTCATCAGGTCGACGATGAGCTTCAATTCGTGCAGGCACTCGAAATAGGCCATCTCGGGTTGGTATCCGGCCTCGACGAGGGTCTCGTAGCCGGCTTGGACCAGCGCGGAAGCGCCGCCGCAAAGCACGGCTTGCTCGCCGAAGAGGTCGGTTTCGGTCTCTTCCTTGAAGGTCGTCTCGAGCACGCCGGCGCGCGTGCCGCCGATGC